>CAZYRM010000025.1:0-52446 GCA_964649705.1 uncultured Planctomycetia bacterium | reverse complement strand
GCGAGGCCTGGTTCATCCCCTTCGTCGCGTCGAGCGCCGTCACGTTCATCTCGTAGGCCCGCGTCGCGTCGATCATGTTCACCATCTCGACGAGCGGGTTCACGTTCGGGTAGTACACGTTCCCCTCCGCGTCCGCGTCGGGGTGGCCGGGCTCGTACCGCGGGACGAAGGCCGCCTTGTCCTTCAGGATCTCCGACACGTGCACGCCCTCGGTCTGGCTCCCCGTCGCCGGGTCGCCCGTCTGGAAGATCACGAACCGGCGCTGGTACGGCGAGTACTGGTTCTGGGCGTTGCGGATCGTATTCGCGTTCGCGAGGTTCTCGGCGATGCTGTCCATCCGGACCCGCTGCGCGTAGAGCGCCGAGGCCGAGATGTCGAACGCGCTGGCCATCTACGACTCCTTACGCCGTCGGACGCTCGCGCACCGCCGCGTCGAGCAGGTTGAACTCCTGCGCGATGAGCTGCGTGAGCATGTTGTGGAGCCCCGCGTTCCGCACGAGCTTCGTCGCCTCGCGCTCGGGGTTCACGTTGTTCTCGCTGTGACGGAGGATGCCCGGGAGGTCGCTCGGGACCACCGAGACGTCCAGGTCCCCGTTCCGCCGCTCGCGGATCGAGGACGACTCCTCGAAGTCGAAGAGGCGCACCGTGCGCTTGTCCCTCGACTCGATCGATCGGTGGAGCAGGTCCCGGAACTCCTCCTGGGGCAGGTCCTGGACCTTGTAGAACGGGGTGTCGATGTTCGCCACGTTGTTCGTGAGGACCCGATGCCGCGCCGCGGAGAAGTAGATCCCCTTCTCCAGGAGCGGAAGCGCGCCCTTGCGGAACACGATGTCGTTCATCGACCCTCCGTGGGCGGACGGACACACCGCACGCCCACCCTATTATGGCAACGGGCCAGCCAATGTCCCGGAGAATCGTAATCCCCCACCGGATCGGGCGTTCCGGGAAATTCGCCCGATCCTGGCCGGCGGCAGTCCTTTCCGCTTACGGCGGAAGCTGCCGCCGAATTCGACGGCATTTTCTGGCATGGTTCAGGTACAGCGCCACCGGGGTGACACGCTCTCCCGCCTGCCCGAGCCCCTGCCCGAGCCCCGAAGCCCGAAATCCGAAGCCCGAGACCCGCCGCCCGTTCCACGTGCCCGTGCCCGTGCCCGATCGCTCGGGCACGGGCACGGGCACGTGGAACGGGCGGCGGGTCTCGGGGCTCGGGCTTCGGGTCTCGGGCACGGGCACGGGCACGGGTCCACACTACTCAGTGACCTCCCTCGCCAGCTTCCACCGTCTCAGCTTATCTCGCAGCGTCCGGTCGCTGATCCCGAGGGCCTGCGCGGTCTTCAGACGGCTCCCGCCGAAGCGCGCCAGCGCCTCCTCGATCGCCCGCCGCTCCAGCTCCTCGAGCGTCATCGTCGGCAGCGCCCCACCCGCCGACGGGGCCTCGGGGCGCGCCTCGCGGGGCTCGATCCACGCCTGCATGTCCGATGCCTCGAGCGTGTCCCCCTGCATCAGCACCATCCCGCGCTCCAGCACGTTTGCCAGCTCCCTGACGTTCCCCGGCCAGTCGTACGCCCTCAGGACCGTGAGCGTCCGATCCGGCACCGGCGGGATCGCGCGCCCCAGCCGCCTCGCGATCCGCGCGACGAGGTGCCGGGCCAGCGGCTCCACGTCCTCCCGCCTCTCCCTGAGCGGCGGCAGGCGGAGCGGCAGGACGTTCAGCCGGAAAAAAAGGTCCTCGCGGAACTTCCCCTCCCGGATGGCCTTCTGCAAGTCCCGGTTCGTGGTCGCAATCACGCGCACGTCGACCTTCTGCGAGGCGCTCGACCCGACCCGCTCGAAGCAGCGCTCCTGCAGCACGCGGAGCAGCTTCGCCTGGAGGTTGAGGTCGATCTCGCTGACCTCGTCGAGGAGGATCGTCCCCCCGTCGGCCAGCTCGAATCGCCCCTTCCGCGTGCGGTCGGCCCCCGTGAAGGCCCCCTTCTCGTGGCCGAAGAGCTCGCTCTCCAGCAGCCCCGCCGAGAGCGCCGCGCAGTTCACGGCGAGGAACGGCTTCCCCTTCCTCGGGCTCCAGGCGTGGATCGCGCGGGCCACGACTTCCTTCCCCGTGCCGCTCTCGCCCGCGATGAGGACGGTCGAGTCGGTCTGCGCGACGCGCCTCACCTGCTGGACGACCTCGCGCATCCGCGGCCCGTCGCCGACGACGAACTCCGCCTCCTCCTCCCGCTGCGAGCGGAGGATCTCGTTCTCCGTCACCAGGGCGTGGTGACGCACGGCCCGCGCGACGGCGACCTCCAGGGCGTCGGGCTGGAAGGGCTTCGTCAGGTAGTCGTACGCCCCCTTCTTCATCGCCTCGACGGCGTTCTCGATCGTCCCGTGGGCGGTCATCAGGATGACGGGGAGGTCGGGAGAGGTGCGGAGGGCCTCCTCGAGGACCTGGACGCCGTCCATCCCCGGGAGCTTGAGGTCGGTGACCAGGCACTGGAACGTCTCGCGCGCCAGCGCGGCGAGCGCGGGCTTCGGCTCCGGGAAGGGGCGGACGTCGTACCCGGCCGCCTCGAGCGTCATCACGACCGCGTCGCGCATGGAGTCCTGGTCTTCGATCACGAGGATCCGCGTCATGCCTCATCCACCGGAATCGTCACCACGAACGTCGCCCCGCCCTCCGGGTTGTTCCGTGCCTCGATCGTGCCCCCGTGGGCCTCGACGATGCGCAGGGCGATGGCCAGCCCCAGCCCCGTCCCCTTGGACCGCGTCGTGAAGAACGGCGAGAACAGCTTTCGAAGGATGTCCGCGGGGATTCCGTGCCCCTCGTCGGCCACCTCGACGCGGACGTTCGCCCCCGCGCGGCGGGTCCTCACCGATAGGACGCCCCCCGCCTCCATCGCCTGCGCGCCGTTCTGCACGAGGTTCACGAAGACCCGCCTCATCATCCCCGCGTCCACGGACGCCCGGTCCGCCTCGGGCGCGAAGTCCCGCACGACGCGCACCTGCCGCTCCTCGATGGGCCTGGCCGACAGGGCGATCGCCTCGTCGAGGATCGCCCCGACCGACGCGGCCCTCCGCTCCGGATGGAGCTGGGCCGTGAACGTCAGGATCCCCCCGACCAGGTCGTTCAGCGAGTGGACGGCGAGCATCACCTTGTCCGACAGCTCCTTCTGGGGCCCGGCGAGCTGCCGCGAGAGGAGCCCCGCGTACAGCTCGATCGCCCCGAGCGGGTTCCGGATCTCGTGGGCCAGGCACGCCGACATCTCCCCGATCACCGCCAGCCTCTCCTTGCGCGCGAGCTCCTTGTTCTTCTCCTCCAGCTCGCGCGTCAGCTCCTGGACCCGCGCGCGGAGCGCCTCGTGGGCCTGCTCCAGGCGGGCCGTGGTCTCGTTGAACTGCCGGATCAGGGCCGTTACCTCCGGTCCTGCGGACGGCGACGGCACGACGGACAAGTCTTCGCTCCGTTGAATCAGACCGACTTCGAAGTCTCAATTTTCAATGAGCAATTCTCAACGAAGGCTCCAACTTGCAAGCCCCAAATGTCGGAATTCGGGGCCTTGGGCCTTTCGAACTTGAGCCTTCGTTGAAACTTGCTCATTGAAAATTGAGAATTGTCCTACGACTCCTTCGTATCAAACAGCCTCGCATCCCCTCCGTCCTTCGGCCCGTACGCGCTCCTCAGCTTCTGCGTGTCCGCCTGCTTCTTGAGGCGCCCGAGCGTCTCGTCGCGGAGCGCCCCCGCCATCCGCGCCGCCTCCTCCTCGCTGGCGATCAGCCGCGTGAGGACGGCCGCGACCTCGTCGGCCCGGCTGTCGACCTCCGCGCGGAGTGCCGGCGCCGCCGCGTCGCGGACCCCGGGCCACCGCTCGCGGGCCGCCGCCGTGCGCCGCGCGATCGCCTCCAGCCGCTCCATCACCCCCTGCTTCCTCCTCACCAGGTCGAGGAGCGGGTTCGGATCGTCCATCAGGAGCGTGTCGCGCTGCCCCTCGGCGAACCCGAGCATCTCCTCGTAGCACGCCCGCTGCTCCGCGAGCGCCGCCGCCAGGAGCCGCGCGTCGTCGTCCGGCTTCACGCTATCCTCCGAACTGCCATGTCAGGAGCCCCGCCGTCCCCTGGTCGAGCAGCCCCTGCCACCGCGCGCGGCGTGCCTCGTCGATTTCCCGAGCCTCCACGAGGCGCGCGAGCGCGGCACGGGCCTTCTCAAGCGTCTCGGCCGCCTCCTGGTTCTGGCCGAGCCGCTTCTGGCAGACCGCCCGGCGGTGCAGGCAGTCGAGCGACTCCGCCTCGCGCTGGATCAGGTTGTAGGCCTCTCCGTACGACCGCGCCGCGTCCGCCAGGCGGTCGAGCCTGAACTCGCAGTCGGCCCGGCGGACGAGCGCCAGATTGCACACCGAGGCGTACGGCTCCTCGAGCTTCGCCGCGTTCCCCTGGTCGTCCGTGACGTCCCCCAAGGCGAGGAGCCCGTCCAGGTGGTCGAGCGCCTTGCCCCAGTCCCCGTCCTCGACGGCGATCTGGGCCAGCGTGTCGAGGGCGAGGATCCCGAGGCGCGCCTCCTCGGGGAAATAGGTGAGCGCCTGCTCCAGGTCGCGCCGGGCGGCGCGGGACGCCTCGCGTGCGAGATCGACCTGCCTGTCCGCCTTCCGCTGGCGCGCCTGGTCGTACCGGACGCGGCCGATCTCGAACTTCGCGCGCTTCCAGATCTCGCTCGTCGGGTCGATGCGGTCCGACTCCGTCAGGACCCTGTTGAGGACGCGGATCTCCCCGTCGAGGTCCCCTCGATCATCGAAGATCTTCGCGACGTCGAGCCACGACGGGTAGGTGTAGATCGGGTTGTTCGGGAACTCCACCGCCAGGCGATCGAAGAGGAGGAGCGCGCGGTCGTAGTCGCCGATCGCCTGCGTGGCGCGCGCGACCTCGTACATCGCCTCCGGCTGGCCCGTGTCGTCCCGCGGGCAAACGTCGAGATAGGCCGTGAGGTGGGCGATGGCGCGGAACGGGTCGCCCGCGCGGGCGAAGGCGACGCCGGCGGCCTGCCGCAGCTTGAGGGCGCGCGAGCCCCTGGAGGCGTCCGCGCCGGCCTCGAACGCCCTCGCCGCGCGGTCGTAGTGCGCGCGCGCCCTGAGGTCCTCCGCCTCGCGAGGCTGCCCCCGGCGTGCGGCGCCCTCCGCGGCCTTCGCGGCCAGGTCGCCCAGGCGGCGGCGGATCGAGCCGACGACCTCCTGGAGCGCGGGGTCGGAAGCAAAGTGGACGAGGAACGCCTCCGCCACGCGCGCGGCGTCCTCCAGCCTCTCGGCGTCGCTCCGGTCGCCCGGGAACGCGGCGAGGAGGAGCGAGGGGACGGGCAGGTCGGGGAACCGGGTCGCGGAGAGGGTGCCGGGGGAGACCTTCGAGAGGGCGCGGGCGAGGAGATCGAGCCCCTTCGCCTCGTCGCCGCGCGCGAGGAAGACCTGGCCGAGGCGCGCGAGGCAGGCGTACTCAGCGACAGGCGAGTGGGAGCGCGAGAGGAGCCGCTGGTACCTGGCGATTGCGACGGGGATGTCGCCGTGGACCTGGCAGGCCCGCGCGACGAGGTAGCCGGTGCGGTCGGCGGCCTCGGCGTCCAGGTCCCGTCGGGCCGCCTCCTCCGCGCGCCCCATGAGGTCCCGTTGGGCCAACCCCTCCGCACGCCCCAGGAGGTCCCGTCGGGCCAACTCCTCCGCGCGGCCCAGGTCGTTGACGGCGAGGAGGTACTCGAGGTCGGCGAGCTCGGGGTCGGCCCAGGTGCGCATCCTCCGGAAGTGGACGAGGCCGCGCGACTCGTAGGCGTCGCGCGCGACGACGGAGAGGTGGCGGGGCCACGGCTTGCCGGGCTGGAAGCGGTCCGGGTAGAGCGGGTCCCTCCGGTCCCACGGGAGGTTGCGCTCGACCTCGGCGAGGAGCGCCGTGAGGGCGTCGACCGCCTCGGCGTAGAAGCGCCGCCTGAGGTAGAGCCGTCCGCGGCGGGCGAGGGCATCGAGGTGGGCGTCCTTGCCGGCCCTCGCGTAGGCCTCGAGCGCGGCGAGGGCCTTCTCGAGCATCGGCGAGCGCATGGCCCGCTGGAGGGCGGACAGCCGTTCGAGCGCGGCGGCCGGCCCGGGCGGGACGAGGCCCGCGGCGGTGACGGCGGCGACGCGGGCGGGGTCCACCTCGTCGATCAGCTCCTCGGCGGTCTCGGCGACCTCCATGTGGAGGGAGGCATCGGCGGCGCTGAGGGACTCCAGCTCCCCGAGTGCGTCCCGGAGGGCGCCCTGATCGCGGAGGAGCCGTGCCACCTCGAGGCGCTTCGCGCGGACCTTGATGGCGGGCTGGTAGGGCTCGTCTTCGGCCTCGGCGGCGTGGAGGGCGTGGAGGGCGAGGACGAGGCGGTCGAGGTTGCCATCCGCCTGGGACAGGCGGATCCGGCACTCGGCGAGGAGGAAGAAGGCGTCGGCGCGGCTGGGGTGCTTGGGATAGCGGTCGAGGAACTCCCCGACGGTCCGGGCGGCGGCCGCCTCTTGGCCATCGGCGTACTCGTCCTGGGCGACCTCGAGGGCGTCCTTCCCCGCCGCCACGCGGCGCTCCTCGACCTGGAGGCGATGGCGGAGGAGGAACAGCGACAGGAGGGCCAGCACGAAGACGGAGCCGTGCCAGTGCTTCCTGAGCCAGCCCAGGAGGTTCCGAGCGCGAGACGCCAGCATCCGAACTCCAGGCGCGCCGGCCTCCGGCGGAACGGCGCGCGACCTCAAGTCTCGGCGAGCCTACTCTTTCTGGCCGAGGAGGCGCTTGACCTCGCGGAGGGTCCGGTGCCGCTTGAGCATCTCGATCTGCTTGAGGGTGTCGAAGACGCTCTCGGGATAGAGGCGGTGACCGGAGTCGGTCCGCTCGGCCTCGTTGATGAGGCCCATCATCGTGTAGTTATGGAGGGTCTGGCGGGAGATGCCCGTATGGCGCATGATCTCGCCGATCTTGTAGAGCTTCCTCGGGCGAAGGTCCCCGCCCTTGAAGAAGCTCGCGCCGCGGGCCCCGGCGCCCTCCTCCAGGACCGCGGGCTCGGGCGTCCCCCGGCCCTTCCCGGCAGCCTTCCCCGCTCGTGCCATGTCGGCCTCCTTTCGCCCCGGGATCCTAGCTCCGTCGCCGTCGAAGCGCAAGCCTGATGTTATACTTTACAAACTATAAACTACCATTCGACCGGTCGAAGACGGCCTCACCGCGAGCTTGACCCGGGGCTTCGGGGTCCGATAACATTCCAGAAGACTCCAGTAGCCAGGGAGGGCGATATGGGGCTCAGAATCAATACCAACCAGGGGGCCCTCACGGCCCTCAGGTCCCTCAGGCAGGCCGGACGCACGGAGGCGACCGCCCTCGAGCGCATCGCCACCGCCCTCCGCATCAACCGCGCGAGCGACGACCCGAGCGGCCTCGTCATCTCCGAGATCCTCCGCTCCGAGCTCGCCAGCATCGACCAGGCGATCGAGAACACCCAGAACGACTCCAACCTCGTCAACGTCGCCGACGCCGCCCTCGGGGAGGTCAACGACATCCTCCGCGACGTCCGCACCCTCGCCATCGCCAACCTCAACACCGGCGGCCTCTCCGCCGAGGCGCGACAGGCCAACCAGTTCGCGGCCGACGCCGCCGTTCAGGCCGTCAACCGGATCGCCAACACCTCGCGCTTCGGGAGCACGCAGCTCCTGAACGGCCAGAGCGCCATCCTCACGAACAACCAGTCCGCCCCCGACGTCCAGGACATCCGCGTCTTCTCCGCCCAGTTCGGGACCAACCTCCCCCTCGACGTCCCCGTCTCCGTCACCGCCGCCGCGACCGAGGCGGCCACGACGGGCGTCATCGACCCCGCCCAGGCCGCGGGCAGCACCATCCTCCTCCGCGGGGAGCGCGGGACCGCCGAGCTCACGTTCGCCGCCGGGGCGACGCGGGCCGAGGTCGCCACCGCGATCAACTCCGTCAGCGAGCAGACCGGCGTCGTCGCCGACGCCGCGACGGGCGAGGTCACCTCCCAGGACGTCGGACGGGCGGCCTTCGTCGAGTTCCGCACGCGCCAGGGGACCTTCGGCGGCGTCACGGACGGCTTCAGCCAGGGGACCGACATCCAGGGCTCCATCGCCGGCCAGCTCGCCACGGGCAACCGCAACACCCTCTCGGTCTCCGGCCCCGCCCTCGACACCCAGGTCCAGTTCCAGGCCGGGACCCCCGCGGGGAACTACAACTTCCAGATCCTCGGAGGAGGGCTCCGCTTCCAGATCGGCGGGAACGCCAGCCCGACCGACCAGGTGATCGTCGGCATCGAGTCCGTCTCCGCCAGCCGCCTCGGGCAGCCCGGGAACAACGTCTCGCAGATCGTCAGCGGCCAGTCCAGCTCCCTCCTCGACAACCCCGGGGGGGCGATCGACGCGATCGACGCCGCGATCAACCAGATCAGCGGGAACCGCGCCGCCCTCGGGGCGACCGACCGCTTCGTCCTCCAGGCCCAGCGGAGCGCCCTCGAGGTCGCCTTCGAGAACCTCTCCGCAAGCGAGTCCTCCATCCGCGACGCCGACATCGCCGAGGAGATCGCCCGCGGGCTCCGCGGGAGGCTCCTGCGCGAGGCGGGCGTCCTCACGCTGCAGCAGAACAACCTCAGCCAGCAGAGCGTCCTCCGCCTCCTGGGCAGCGGCCAGTAGGGGGCCCGTGGACCGCGTCCTCCGCATCCTCGATGCGAACCTGAACCGAGCCGGGGAGGCGATCCGCGTCGTGGAGGAGGCGGCGAGGTTCCTGCTGGAAGACCGCGCGCTCGTCCGCGCCGTCAAGGAGATGCGCCACCGGCTGTCCAAGGGGGCCCGAGTCGCCATTCCCGCCTCGGGGCGCTTCGCCGCACGCGATGTCGCGGGGGACGTCGGGCGGACCCTCCGGGTCGGGGCCCAGCGCGATCGACGGGACGTGGCGGAAGTCGTCGAGGCGAACTTCAAGCGCCTCCAGGAGGCCCTCCGCTGCATCGAGGAGTACGGCAGGGGGCACCCGACACTCTCCAGGGTTGCGGGGTCCCTGCGGATGGAGTCTTACGGGCTGGAGTCCAAGGTCGTCAGCGCGCTCGGACCGCGACGTGTGCTCCGCGAGGCCAGGCTGTACGTCATCCTGACGGCCGAGGTCGCGGGCACGTCGCTTGGGGAGGCCGCTCGACGGGCCCTGGAGGGAGGGGCGCAGCTCCTGCAGGTTCGCGAGAAGACGATGAGCGACAGGGGGCTCGTCTCCGCGGTCCGGCGCGTCCTTGCGCTGGCGAGGCCGCGCGGGGTCCCTGTCCTCGTGGACGACCGGGTCGACGTCGCGCTCGCCTCGGGCGCCGACGGGGTCCACATCGGCGACGACGACCTCTCCATCGCCGACGCGAGGCGGCTCCTCGGGCCGTCGGCCATCCTGGGGGCGACCGCGCACTCGGCCGCGGAGGCCCGTCGCGCGGAGCGGGAGGGGGCCGATTACGTCTCGGCGGGCCCGATTTTCAGCACCGCGACGAAGTGGAGGCACCTGACGGCAGAGGCCGCGCCTCGCCTCGACCCGCGGGGCGTTTCGATCGTGCGGTCCATCCAGCGGGCCGTGAGTTGCCCGGTCTTCGCCATCGGCGGAATCACCGTGGAGAACCTGCCGCGCGTGATCGCGGCGGGCGCGCGCCGCGTGGCGGTCTGCGCGGGGGTGCTGGCCGCGGCGGATCCGGTGCGGGCCACTCAGCGGATGCGGCGCGCGCTCACGCGACCTGTTCCGTCACCACTTCGAGCAGCTCCTGGGCTCGGCCGGACAGCTCGCGTGAGAGCCACCACAGGATCACGCCGTAGAACGCCAGCAGCACTCCGCACCACGACAGCATGACCGTGGCGAGGACCCACGGGCGGCCCAGCGCATTCGCGAGGATCGTGCCGCCCAGCCCCGGCGCCATCGCCACGGCGAGGAGGGGGAACCAGAGGAGCCCGACCATCGCCTGCTCCTTCCGCGCGGGGCGCTGGATGTTCTCCGCCTGGGGGAACAGGACGGAGAAGATCGTCCCCGCCGCGAGGACGACGACGAGCGCCGAGAGGTACCACGCCGCGGCGCCGAAGAACCCCGGCAGCGTGGGCGGCTCGAACGCGATGGCGAGCGTGGTGAAGGCCAGGAGGAACTGGACGAGCGAGAGGAGCCCGTAGGCGATCCCCTTCCCGAGGAGGATGTAGGCGCTCGGGACGGGGGCCAGCAGGTAGGCCTTCAGCCCGTGGCCGTCCCATGCGAAGAGGTTCGAGCAGAGCCTCGTCGCCATGAGGAGGAAGAACCCGCCCAGGCCGATCGCGCGGGTCGAGACGGGGTCGAGGACGCCGACCGAGACGCCCCCCTCCCCCGGCGCGCCCAGAAAGAGGAGGAACGCCACGAGGCTTGAGAGGATCGCCCACTTCCCCGCCGTGCTCCGAAAGAGGTACTTCACCTCCTTCTCCACCACGGCCACGAGCGCGTCGGGGAGGAGCGGGAATCGCCAGCCCGGCATGGACGACTTCCCGCGCCGGACGCGCCCGCCCTCCTGCGGCGGCTCGACGTAGAACCTGAGCAGGACGCGCAGCCCGAGCGCCCCGCCGAGCGTCCCGACGCCGACGAGCGCGAGGGCCGCCACGCCGACCGCCCAGATCGGTCCGTCGATCCCGGCCACGGCCCCGCGCGCGGCGATCCCCGCGGGGCTCCATTCGAGCGCCGTCCCGCCGGCCCCCGTGGGGGCCCGCGAGAACCAGGTCGCGAAGTGGCCGCCCCCCATCCTCCGGTTCGGGCTGGGCATCAGGATCCAGAACTGCAGCACGATCGCGAGCAGCGAGACGACCAGGATGAAGACCTCCCGCAGCCGCCGGCGCTTGAGGATTCCCCCGAGGATCGTCGTGAACAGGTTCCTCCAGGCGAGGGCGGCCAGGGCGGCGCAGAGGACCGGGACCGCCGCGGGGAGCGCCGCCGGGCCGAGCTTCATCGCCGGCAGGAACGCCATCCCCAGGAGCGCGGGGTAGAGCCACGCAACGTCCACGTTGAGGAGCGTCGAGAGGAAGTGCACGAGCCACAGGCTCCCCGGGGCGATCGGGTACGGCAGGAAGCGGGCGACGTCGAAGATCTCGCGGTCGGGGGAGAAGAGGACCGGGGAGACGACCCAATAGAGTAGAAGGAAGACGAGCGCCTTGGCGAGGAACCAGCCGTAGACCTCCGTCCCGGAGCGGAGGGCCGCCGACCCCATGGAGACGACGAGGGCCCCGAGGCCGAGGGCGAACACGAGGTAGACCGTCCCCGAGACGGAGGTCGCCAGGGCGTTCGCCGTCGCGGAGGGGCCGCGGCGCGCATTCACCGTCAGGCGCCACTTCAGCCAGACGATGGTCCCGATGTGCCGCAACGTGGCTGGGATTCTCATTCGATCCAGGACAGCTTCCGTTCCACGCGGCCCGGCTCCTGCACCAGCGACAGGAACACCTCTTCCAGGGTGCGCCGCACCGCCTCCTGACCCGCTATGGGGACGCCTCGTCGCAGCTCCTCGACGGGCCCCTCCGCGACCATCCGCCCCTTGTGGATGATCCCGACGTGCGTGCACAGGCGCTCCACGATCTCGAGGATGTGGCTCGTCAGGAACACCGTCGCCTGGCGGCCCACGAGCGCCGAAAGGACCTCCTTGATGGCGTGGCTGCTCACGGCGTCGACCCCCTCGAACGGCTCGTCGAGGAAGAGGACGTCGGGCTTGTGGATGAGGGCCGCGGCGAGCGAGAGCTTCTTCTTCATGCCGTGGGAGAAGTCGACGACGAGCTCGTCGCGCTTGTCGACGAGGTCCATGAGCGCGAACAGCTCCTCGGAGCGCTCGCGGATGGTCTTCCTGGGGAGTCCGTGCATCCGACCCGAGAAGGAGAGGAACTCGGCGCCCGTGAGCCTCTCGAAGAGGTTCAGGTCCTCGGGGACGACGCCGATCCGCCGCTTGATCCCGACCGGTTCGGTCGCGAGGTCGAGCCCGAGGATCCGGATGCGGCCCGCCGTCGGGCGGAGGAGCCCGGTGAGCATCTTGAGCGTGGTCGACTTTCCCGCGCCGTTCGGTCCGAGGAAGCCGTAGAAGCAGCCTCGGGGGACGCGCAGGAAGAGGCGGTCCACGGCGACGAGCGGGCCGAAGAGCCGGGTCAGGCCCTCGGCGACGATCGATTCATCGCTCATCGGGGGGCTTCTGGGCGGGGGGCGGGGCGCCCGCCTGCGGGCCGGGAGGCTTCGGAGTGGCGCGATCCAGGGCGTCGGCGATCCGTCGGGCCGAAGAGGAGACCTCGCGCAGGTAGCGCTCGATGCGGGCCATGTAGAGGAGGGCGCAGACGAGGAAGACGAAGAGGCAGACCTTGAGGACGGGGTCCAGGCCTTCCATCGATGCTCCCCTTAGCGCGAAGGCGGGGAGTATAGCCGCGTCGCGGCGCCGGTTCAACCTCGGGGGGCAGGAGGCACTCTGCCCCGCCACGCCGAGGACTCAGCCCCGGCAAGCGAGTGGACGCAGGCCACGTCCCCGGCCCGAGCACGACCTCGTCGCGCCCGTCCCTGCCGGAGAGGCTCGTCGCGACCGAGGAGCGCCAGGTCCGCGCGGGGTCCACCGCTGCACGCCCGGCGTGCAGGTGTGCACAAATCGCCCCGGCGCTCCATGGTCTACATGCTCAAGCGACTGATGCTCAACGACGTGCGACGGCGAGATCCACCTTCGTCGAGGCAGTCTACTTGCGGAGTACGACGACAAGTCATGAGCACGGCACCCCCTGGCGCTACGCATTCGGAGCCGGCGGTGTTCCGGATGGACCCCGCGCTCCGCCGCACCTGCTTGTACCTCCTCGCGGGCGCCCCCGCCTTCGTCTGGCTCTCGGCCTTCCTCGGCGCACAAGGGCTGAGGCTTCGCCCCAGCGGAGACGTGGCCTTCGGCGTCGTGTGGGGCGTGCTCGCGCTGGTGCTCGTGGTCCTCACCCAGCGTGCGCGCGTCCGCGTCGATGATGCGGGTGTCTGGCAGCGGTTCCTGATCCGCTGGGATTTGTGGCCGTGGGCCGCCTTCACCGACGGACGCGTCCGCCGGGCGTCGCCCCGATCCGGGCTCGAGTTCCCGACCAAGCGCTGGCCGCACCGACTCTTGATCCTGCCCTTCCTGGCCGGACCCGGCAGCGAGGCCCTGGTGGAGCGGATCGAGCGATTGTCGCCGCCGGCGCCGCCGGAGCCGCCACCTGCCCTGCCAGAGACGATGACGATCCGCTACGCCCTCTTCAAGCGCCTGGAACTGTCCCAGCATGTGCTGCGAGTCGTCCGCGGCCGGCGAGACATCGGCCGGTTCTACACCTGGTCCATGGTCCAGCAGGTCCGCATCCTGCGGGACACTCATGCCTGCAGGGACTTCCGCGAACTCGAGATCGATCTACCTCAGCTTACCAGGCCGATCCGGCTCGTCGTCGTGAACGGCAGTCGAAGCTGGCGCGGTCCGGAGTCGGAGGTCCTCGTGCACTACCTCGAGCAGCGCCTGCCGCCCGACCGGATCGAGCTCACGGCCCGGTTTGGCCCTCCACGGACCGCAGCAGAGGCCGACCGCATGCTGGTGAGGTTGAACCGACTCGACGAGGAACTTCGAAGTGCGTGGTGGTTCACCGCCCTCTCCACCGCTGGGTCGTTCCTCTTTCTGACCCGTCCTGGTTTCTCGGATTGGGATCGGATCCGCTGGATCGCTGCCGGCGTCCTGTTCCTCCTGCTCGCAGGGTTCCTGGTCGGCCTTCGGGCTGCCTGCGCCGACCTTCGCAGACGTTACGCCCTCCAGCGTGACCAGCTAAGCGCGTGGCGTGCCGAGCTGGCGAATCGCTGACGGGGCCCGTGGGGTGCCGCCGGTCAGGTACGTGGACGGAGGGGAGGGGGCGACGCCTGGATCGGCAGCGCGGGAGCGCTACCCGGCGTCGGAGTCGCGGGAGGGGACCTGGGCGCGATCGCGGAGGAGGGCCTCGACCTCGCGGACCAGGCGGTCGACGAGCGCAAGGAGGTCCTCGGGGCGGCCCTGGACCGACACCGTGCGGACCGTCCGCGACGGGTCGCTCGCGGCCACGGGAGACAGGCGCACCAACGCCTCGATCCGGATCCGCTCCGCGTCCCCCGAGTACCGCCCGCACACCACGACCGCCACGCCCAGGGCGTCCATCGCCGTGCCGACCTCCGCCCCCTCCAGCCAGAGCTGGACGTCGCGCGGGGGGAGCATCGTGGGCTTCCCTGGAGCCGGCCCGGCCATCGCGAGGAACTCCGCGCGGTCGATCGCCTCCGCATCTCGGCGGTCCCTGAGGCTTCGATCGAGCAGCTCGGGGATCCCGTCCGTCAGCCACCCGAAGACTGCGTCTCCTCCGACCCGCTCGAACGGCAGGAGGACCGCCTTCCACTTCGTCCCCTTCTCGACGGAGGCGACCGGGGGAACGGGGGCCTCAGGAGAGGCCGCCGTCCGGAGGGGCTCCTCGGGCCGGTCCGCCGAGCGCGGGCCCGGGGGCGCGTTCTTCCTGGCGGCGCCCCACCCCACCGCGAGCGCGGTGCCCAGCACGAGCACGGCGGCGACCCAGCGAAGGCGCGACGACCTCGGCCCCTCCGCGCGGACGAGGTCCGGGATGCTCGAGGGGCCCGGCGTCGCCTCCAGGAGACGGTTCGCCTCCGCGACGACCTCGCCTGCGTCGGCGAAGCGTTGCGACCGCTCCCGCGCCGTCATCCTCTCGAAGAGCGCCACGACCCCCTTCGGCGTCCTCGGGATGAGGGCGCGGATCGGGATCGGACTCTCCTCGCGCAGCCTGCGGAAGAGCCGCACGGGGTCCTCGTCGACGAACGGGACGCGCCCCGTGAGCATCTCGTAAAGGACCACGCCGAGCGAGTAGAGGTCGGACCTCCCGTCGAGGTCCCCTCCCGCGCACTGCTCCGGCGAGCTGTACTCGGGCGTCCCGACGTACGCGCCGGGCGCGAAGCTCGGCGGGTTGAAGGCGAACCCGGTCAGGCCGAAGTCGACGAGGCGGATCTGCCCGCCGGCCTCGATCATGATGTTGCTGGAGGTCACGTCGCGGTGGACGAGCCCCGCACGGTGGACGACGCCGAGGGCCTCGGCGACCGTGCGGACGACCTGGAGCGCCCCGTGGGGCGAGAACTGGCGGTAGCTTCGGACGACGTCGGCGAGCGTCGTGCCGTGGACGAACTGCATCGCGACGTAGAGGAGGCCGTCCTGGTTCCCGACGGAGTGGACGCGGCAGATGGCGGGGTGGTCGAGCTGCGCGACCGCCTGGGCCTCTTGGACGAACCGCTCCTGGAACTGCGGGTCGGCGCCAAGGTGGGGGGGCAGGATCTTGAGGGCGACCTCGCGGCCGAGCTCCTCGTCGAGGGCGCGGACCACGGTCCCCATCTCGCCGCGGTGGACCAGCTCCACCACGCGGAACCGGCCCAGCCTGCCCCCCGGGTAGGATTCGACCGGGGTTTCAGGTCCAATCCGTCGACCGTCCTCCGGCTCCCCTACCCGGCCGTTCCCAGCGGCGTCGGGCATCGTCATCCAGGAGCACTCCGTAATCGGCGACCCGGATTATCCCATTCCACGCGCGGCCAGACAAACGAAATTCTGTGCGTTCGGCCCCTTCGGTGTCCTCCCCTTAGACGACATCGGCCCCGGAAGGTTTAATCCTCCCCTCAGATTGTTTCCGGGGCCCCGGTTTCGCTTGACCCGCCGGAACGGCCCTCCCTATACTCGCGCGACCTTCAGGGGACATTCGGAGCTCCACGCATGCGGACCCTTGCTTCCATCCTGGCCGTCCTCGCCCTTCTCGCGCCGTGCGCCTGCGCCGAAGGGGAGGTCTCCAAAGAGACGCTCTACCAGCAGCTCGAGGCCGAGCACAAGCTGTACGACGACACGGTCAAGGGGCTCCAGGAGGAGATGAAGGGCATCGTGATGACGATCAAGGGGATCGTCGAGCCGGCGGGCGCCCCTGACGCCCTCAACGTCGTCCCCCGGACGCCGGAGCAGGAGCAGGCCCTCGCCGACGCCCAGGCCAAGGCCCAGGGCTTCGTCGACCGGATGCTCGATGAGGAGTTCCGCCATCGCCGCCGCGTCCTGGAGCTGCTCGACAGCGGCAAGGACCTGCTCCGCGTGGAGCTGACGACAATCATCTCTCAGGGAAAGGTCCCTACGGGGACGCTCCGGGACCTGCTGATGCCCGCCGGCGCGTCGAAAGTCGATGTCCCGGCCATGGATGCGTCAGGCAAGCCCAAGAGCCTCTTCGACGAGAAGGACGAGGAAGACGAGACGCTGGAGTAGCTCTCAAGCCCTTCGGACGAACCGGCCGATAATGTGATCAGGCCGCATTCGTCGAGAGGGGCCATGTCGTACCCCAAGCCGCGCCCTGCGCCGTCCGCCGTCTCCAGGTTCGAGACGAAGCACGCACGGCGCATGCGCTACCTCGAGACCGCCTCGCCCGCCCCCGCGCCCGCCGTGGGAGACGCACGAGGCACCCTCGACCCGAGGGAGCCCTACCCCGCCCGCCGCCAGGCCGCGCGACGGCTGACGCCGACGCCCGCGGGCGCCGCCCCCGTGCCGCTTGCCCCGAGGAGCACCGACATGCTGAACGTCCTCGTCGTCGACACCCAGAAGTCATCCTCGTTCCTCGTGAAGAGCATCCTCCTCGGCAAGAAGTTCTGCGTCTCGATCGCCACCGAAATCGCCGAGGCGACGCGAAAGGCCGACACGGGGCTCTTCGACATCGTCATATTCGACCTCCCGCCGTCGCGCCCCGAGGAGGGCCGCTTCCTCGCCGACGTCCACCGCGATCAGCCCGAAATGCCGATCCTCCTCCTCTACCGCGGCGAGCGGCCCCAGGACCTGCCCGTGTTCGAGGCCCTCGAGAAGCCGATCCGCGTCACCGAGGTCTCCGAGTGCGCCCTCCGCGCCGCGAAGCGCGTCCTCGAGCTGGCCGCCGCGCACCGGGCCCTCGCCCTGCCCGTGGAGGTCCACCACGGCGAGCACTCCCTCCGCTGCAAGGTCACCACGTTGAGCGAGCACGGCATGCTCGTGGAGGCCGAAGAGAAGGACTTCGCGAGGCTCACCCAGTTCCACTCGTTCTTCTCCGAGGATGGCCCCGACATGCTGACCGCCACCGTGGTCATCGCGGAGGGGGACGTCCTCAAGCTCACCGGGAAGATCGCCTTCGCCGAGCGCACGCCGGACCAGAAGCTCCGGCAGGTCGCGCTCTCCATCCACGGCGACACGGACGCGGAACGCGACAGGCTCGCGGCGTTCCTGAAGGGCGTGGCGTAGGGCGACTCGCCGAGTCGCCCCTACTCGATCCGCTCGCCGGCGAGCAGGAGCTCCACGGCCTTGAGCAGCTCCGGCTCCTGGTAGTCCTTCGTCAGGTACCCCTGGGCGCCGACCGAGTACCCCTTCAGCTTGTCCAGGTAGTCGTCCCGCGACGTGAGGAAGAGGATCGGGACCGACTCCGTCGCGTCGTCGGACTTGATCTGGTCGCAGAGCTGGTACCCCGTCACCCCCGGCATCTCGATGTCCAGGATGATGAGGTCGACGGGCTGGTCGCGGAGGCTGTCGACGACGTCGTTCGGCTCCTGCATCGTGCGGACCGCGTGGCCCGCCCTCGCGAGGATGAGCTTGGCGCGGAGCGCCATCGTGGGCGAGTCGTCGACGACGAGGATTCGACCTGGCATGGCGAGCACTCCTTGCGCGAATTCTACCACCCCGCGCGGCGTTGGCAATCGCCCGTGTTGACCTCTCTCAGGACGGGTGCTAGACTCCCATTCGACGCGCTTGGACGGGGTCAGGATGAAGGTCACACGCACCGTGGAGGACCTCGAGAAGGAGCGGATGGAGCTGTTCGAGCGCTACCTCCGCATCGAGGAGACCCTGGAGGACATGAACCGGCAGAAATACGAGGTCTGCTGCGGCATCG
Organism: uncultured Planctomycetia bacterium; assembly: GCA_964649705.1. Classification (GTDB taxonomy): domain Bacteria; phylum Planctomycetota; class MHYJ01; order WSZJ01; family CAZYRM01; genus CAZYRM01. The sequence goes on along the minus strand of CAZYRM010000025.1, from coordinate 34,543 downwards.
AGCGCCTGAACAAGGAGATCCAGATCGCACTCGAGGAGCGCTCGAAGAAGGAGGCGAAGGTCGAGAAGTCGGCGCCTCCCAAGACCGCCTGACATGCGCGCCCCCGCCCGCCCCCGCCTGCTTCCCCTCGTCGCCTTCGCCCTGCTCTTCGACGTCGTCCTCGCGGGCGCCGTCCTCTCCCTCAAGGCCTTCCTCCCCGGCTTCCAGGTCCGTCGGATGCTCATCGACCTCCGCAGGGGGGACGACGACACGGCGCGGGAGGCCTCCCATCGGATCCGCGCGATGGAGCCGGAGGTGGTCTCGCTCCTCTTGCCCTCGCTCGCGGACGAGCACCACGTCTTCCGCCAGCGGCTGATCCAGCTTCTCGGGGACTTCCGCGACCCGGCGCTCCACCCCGTGCTCCGCCAGTACCTCTCGAACCGCGACGACTACGTCCGGCGCGAGTGCGTCGTCGCGCTGGGGAAGCTCGACCTGAACGTCGTCTACCCGGACCTCATGACGGCGCTCGACGACCCGCTCCCCTCCGTTCGCATGGAGGCGGCCCGCTCGCTCGGCGAGGGGTGCCCGCGGGAGGCGCTCCGCCGGCTCCTCGAGGCGCTCTACCGAAGCGCCCCGGACGTCCGGGCGGAGCTGAGCGACGCGGTCCGTCGGAGGTTCCCGCTCGACGAGCTGGCGCCCCTCCTGGTGGGATCCATCCAGCGCGGTTCGGAGGAGGAGCGCCGCCAGGCGCTGACGCTCCTCAGGCTCTGCCTGGGCGAGGGGGTCGTCCCGACCGACACGGCCGCCAGGTGGCTCGCCCCGCCGCTCGCGGAGACGGCGCGGTCGGCGGACCTGGACGTGGCGCGCGACGCGATCTGGGCGCTCGCGCGGATCGACGCGGGGCGGGCGGCGGAGCTGGCCCTGACGGCCGCGCAGGACCCCGCGGTCCCCGAGGGGACGCGGACGCTGTGCCTGGCGATGATCGGCGAGATCAAGCCCGAGGGGGCGTTCGATGCGGTCCTCGTGGCGATCCGTTGCGGGGTCCCCGGCGTGGAGTCGCAGGCCAGCGGCACGCTCCGCGAGGTGGCGCGACGGGAGGACGCATCGAGGATCGCCGCGTGCCTCTCCGGAGGCGACTTCCCGCCCGAGGCCCAGGAGGCGTTCCTCCAGGTCCTCGGCGAGGTCGGCGACGCGGCCGTCGTCCCGACGCTCCTCGCGATGGCCGAGGACCCCGCCTCGTCGCTGGGGGAGCCTGCCCGGAGGGCGCTGGTCTCCGTGGTGGCGCGGGACGGCGCCGCCTCGGTCCCCCACCTCGTCGCGGGCCTGGCCGCGCAGTCCGACGGGTCGTTCCCGTCGGTGGAGCGGATGCTCGTCGAGGCGACCGGCGCCGATCCGACGCTCCCCGATCCGCGTGTCCTCGAGCAGCCGATCGTACTGCGCCGCGAGCGGGCGACAAGGGCCTGGGAAGGCTGGTGGGAGGGGCACCGCGACGCGCAGGCCGCCTCCTGGCGGGAGGAGGGGGAGCAGGAGGCGATCGGGCTCCTGTCGCACGAGAGCGCGGTGGTGCGGCAGCGCGCGCTGACGCACCTCGACCGGATGGGCGCGGAGTCGGCGACGCGTTCGGCGCTGGCGGTCCTGGACGACCCGGACGAGTACGTCACGGGGACGGCGGCGGACCTCCTGGCGAGGAACCCGGATGACGAGGTGAGGCAGACGCTCGTCCGGCGCCTGCTGTCGGGAGCCGACGCCGCCGCGCGCGCGGCGCGCCTGCTCGCGCGGATGCCTCACGCCTCGCTCGTGGAGCCGCTCCTCGCGGCGCTGGACCGCCCGGAGGCGCAGGTGCGGGAGCGCGCGGTCGAGGCGCTGGCGTCGGCGGGGGACGACCGTGCCGTGCCGAGGCTGGTGGACATGGTCTTCGACCGGAACCGGGAAGTGAGGCAGTCGGCGGCGGGGGCGCTGGGCCAGTTCAACGACCGCCGCGCGGTGCCGCGGCTCGTGGAGGGCCTTCGGGACCCGCGATCGGACGTGCGGAAGAACTGCGCGATCCTGCTGGCTCGGTCGGGGGATGCCTCCATCGTGCCGGACCTGATCCCGGTCGCGGGCGACAGCGTCCCCTCGGTGCGCGCGAACGCCTCGGCGGCGCTCGAGGAGCTGACGGGCCAGCGCTTCGACTTCACCGAGCGCACGCCGGGCGCCGTCATGCGCGAGGCCTGGGAGGCGTGGTGGGAGAAGAACGGCCCCGGCGCCGTGGAGCGGTAGGCCGGCGGCCGGACCCGCCTCGATCACGGCTCGGAGGAACCGCGCTACTTGGGCGTCGGGGGCGCGTCGTCGTCGGGCGTCATGTCCGATCGGGACGGCCCGGTCTCCCCTCCGGGGACGGCCTCCCCCTCTTCGGGGGAGGCCGCCGCCGCCGTCTCCTCATCGAGCGTGTACACGATCCGCGGCGTCAGGAGGAAGACCAGGTTCGAGTAGTCCTTGTCCTCACCGGCCCTGCTGTAGAGGTACTTGAGCGCAGGCACGTCCATCATGCCCGGCAGCCCCGACAGCGCCTTCCGCAGGTTCCTTACATACAGGCCGCCCAGGACCAGCGTCTGCCCGGACTTCACCTCCACCGTGGCGCTCGCGTAGCTGTGGGCGATGACGGGTTGCGGGATCCCTCCGGTCATGACGGTGCCGATGAGGTCCGAGACCTCGGGCTGGATGTCGAGTCGGATCCGGTCCCGGGTCACGATCGGCAGCACGTGGAGGTGCACGCCGACCGACTCGAATTGGATCTGCACGACGGGCGTCGATCCCGCCTGCGGTGTGTACGTGGGCACGGGGACCTTCTGGCCCGTCACGATCTCCGCGCGGAAGCCGGAGACCATCAGGAGCGTCGGCCGGGAAAGGACCTCCACGTCCTGACGGGTGGCGAGGGCCTCGATGACCGCCTGGATCCCGTACGGGGAGTTGTGGATCGCGGACAACGTCAGCCCGGCGGCCCCCGCAAAGGACTCGCTCGGATCGGACGTCAGGCTCTGATCGAGAGCGAACTGCTTGACGATGTTGCGGTCCGGGGAGAGGTAGCTCCACTTCGCGCCCAGGTCCACGCCGTCCTTCCAGGTCGTCTGGAGGACGGCCACGTCGAGGAGGACCTGCGGACGGTACTCCGCCTCCTCGATCACCTTCTCCACGTACGAGACCGCGACGGGCGTGCCGGCGATCTGGAGCAGGTCCATCGTGACCGTCTGGTTCGGCGTCGTCTCCGTCCCCTGCTCGGCCACCTGCGGGTACTCGTAGAACCAGTCGTACCTGTCGTACGAGGTGACCTGCACGTCCTCCCCCTGCGCCAGCGGGTTGGACTGGAGGTTGTCGGTGACGATCTGCTTGAGGATGGCTCCCTTCCCCTGCTTGACGGGGAGGAACTTCGTGACGCGGTTGCCGTCGGCCGATACGACGGACCGCTCGCGGTACTCCATCCGCTTCTGCAGGAGGGCCCGCAGGTAGCCCGTGGAGGGTCCCTCCTGGTCCGCCGTGACGGAGAGCTTGTGGAGCGTCTCGTCGACGAACTCCTCCTCGCGATCCGGCAAGAGGCTGTTGCAGCCGAGCGCGCACGCCACCAGGAGGGCGGGAAGGGACTGGACCCATCGAGAGGGCGCGATCCAGCGCGCCGACCAGGTCCAGCGGAATCGAAACGTGCCGGGCTCGTCGCGAAGCAAGGGGATCCGCGGGAATCGGGGACTGGCGGGGTCTCCTGGTCGTTATCGGCCAGGGGCCCTCTCGTACTTCACGACTTCGCTTTCGCCGCGGCTCGCCCCGGCGTCGGCGCCGGTCCCTACCTGGGCGCGTACACCAGGGGCGCAAGCCCGAAGCCGGTGACGGTCAGGCGCTGCTTCTCGTCGACGGAAAGGACGTTCGACCGGTTGTGGATCGGATTCGGGTACGTGAAGTCGAGCGTCATCCCACCGCCGCTCTCCTTCGCGGCGAGCTTGAACTCCCCAAGGCGGTCCGACCCGCTCGACGGAGCCCCGTCGATCGTCAGCGCAAGCGTCGGCATCGTGTCCCAGGTCATCCGGACGTTCTTGCCATCCCGGTGGACCTCGATGCACTTCGGCACGCCGCTCGCATCCTCCGCGCGGCCGAGGACGCTTTCGGAGTCCTGCGTCCGCATCCAGATTCCATCGAACCCGAGGGGATAGACCCCGGGTTCGCCGGAGTACTTCCAGACGGGCTGCTTGACCCCGTTGATGCTGTAGTGCAGCTCGTACTCGAGGAGGTTGTCCGGTGTGGCCGTGCCCTGCTTGTATTTCTCGAAGCTCTCCATGGTGATCCACTTCGTCCGCCACCACGTGTTCTTCTCCTCCGCCTCGACGAGGACCTTCCCGCTCCGGGGATCGATGAGCTGAAACGAGATCCGGAGCTTTGGGTCGACCACGGGCACCCACTGATCCTGTCCGGCCGCGTCCATCATCGAGCCTTTGCCCCTGGGACGGTAGACCCCGACTTCCGCTCCGATGCCGCCGGGGTACTTGCCGCCGAAGTTCCACTTCTTCAGCCGATTGGTGTCGAAGTTGTCGCTGAACCGGGGGCACCTCCTCTTCCAGAGCTGGACGATGACCTTGCCGGTCCCCGGGATGTCGACGTCGTAGCGATGGGTCTCGGTGTATCCACCGAAACTGACCCAGCTCCCGCAGGCGAAGTCCGAACAAAAGGCGGTCCACACCTCGGAGACCTCGTCGAAGTCGTAGCCGTCCTTGTGCGTCAGGATGATGTTGTCGGGGGTCGGCATGCTGAAGAAGTCCTGGTCCCACTTCTTCTCGTGCATCGGAAAGGGGAAGTTGGGATCGGGGTACTTGATCGTCCCCTTGGAGTGGACCTTGCGGGCCGCGTAGTCCGCGGTGACCTCGTATGCGACGTCGATCGGCCCGGCGACCGACTTGTAGAACTCCGGATAGTGGTTCGCGTGGTGGGGCTTGTCCTTCGTGAGGGTGAAGGACTCGAGGTGGTCGAACTCGTCCCCCTGCCCGTTCCAGTCCTTGTTCCGGTGGACCCGGAAATCGAATGCGTGGTCGTCGCCGGCGCGGTACTCGATCTTCAGGATGTTGCGAACGCCGTCCTTCCAGGTCTTCCACTCCTTCCCCGCATCGCCCGCCGTCGCGTCCGATGGGAAGAGGCCGTGTACCAGGAGGATCCCGACCAGGAGCAGCGGGTACCGGACGGGGCCCAGCGCGGCGTGATGCATGCCATCCTCCACCAGATGAGGTGGTAGACCGGGACGTGTGGCGGAGGCGGGGCGCCCGGCCCGCGGGCAGCCACCCACGGAACCAGGTGGCGAGCGGGCGTGCAAAGCATGTCGATGGGCAATTGTAGCCCATGTTGGCCCCTGACCGCCATAAGTCCTTGCCGGGCAAGGGGCGGATCCGGCGTCTTGTCACTACAGGGGCCTGCGACTTCGGCATGGTTCAGGAGTGGGTCGACGCCTACTGGGCAAAGGACATCCAGGAACTGTTCCGTCTGGAGCGCAGGGCCTCCTTCCAGCGATTCCTCGAGCTGCTCCTTGCGCAGAGCGTGGTGGCCCACGACGTCGATTCGCCCTTCGAGCGCAAGTACGGGGAGATCGCGGTCCGTTTCGAGGGCCTTCCGACCCTGGCCAGGAGGTTTGCCGCCGAGTAGGCTCTCTGGGGCTCGATCGGCGGTCACGACAGGACTTGGATCCGGTTCCTCTGAGGTTCAGGCTCGAATGCGCCCCTCCCATATCCTGGCGCTACTCGCGTGCGCGGTCCTTCACGCACAGGAGGAGCGCGGCATCGAGCGCATGATCGCCGAATTGGGCGCGGGCGAGCTGGCGCGACGCGAGGCGGCGCAGGAAAGGATCGAGCGCCTCGGGATCGATGACGACACGGGGGACGTCGAACGCCGCCTTCGGCAGGCGGCGGACGGGGACGACCCGGAGATTGCAGGGCGATGCCGCGGCCTTCTCGAGTCCATTCGCTACTGGGAGCGCTTTGTCCTCGTCCCAGGGGAGTCCGGAGGCGCGATCGACGTCCTGCGCGGGACGTGGGCCTGGCGAGCTCAGGACTGGAGGGTGGCCTGGATCGACCCTCCGGAACGGGGCGCCCGCGCATTCGCCGTCGACTCGGGTGGCGCCCTCCACTGCCTCGATCTCCGCAATGGGAAGGCCCTCTGGGAGTCCGACACCGCTGCCCACACGTGGACGAGCCTCCCGGAGCGATGCGTCGGGCGGCGCGAGGGGGAACTCGTCGCGGTATCCTCCTCGACGGGCCGCCCCGCGTGGAAGACGTCTTTCCAGGGCGATCCGTCGATCGAAAGGCGGTATTCCATCCGTGGTGGCAGGGATTTTGTCTACCTTGTCTGGTCCGGGGGTGTCGCGGTCTTTCGCGCGATGGACGGGGCGTTGCTGTGGCAGGACGCGACGAAGAGCGAGCCATTCCCGGCCGACGACCAGTGCACCCTCTTCCTGGGGACGGGAGATCAAGACCACCCACGGAGGGTCGTGGCACGGAGGCTGGACTCCGGCAGGGAGACCTGGCGCGTCGACCTCCCTGGACGCGGGCCGACTGAGGTCTACGCGCTCGGATCGGTGGTTCTCGTGTCGCAAGCGTGTGGAGTGCCGACAGTCGCGCTGGACTCTTCCACCGGCGCCACCAAGTGGTCAATCGACCTGTCGGCGGGAGGATGCTGTCTGGACCCCGATGGGGCGAGGGCTTGGATGTTTGACATGGGGAGGTACACGATCGGCGCTGCGGACCTCCGCACGGGCGAGACGCTCCGTGGTAGAGGGCCGCACGCATGGGTGAAGGGGTTCCTCTTCGACGATGAGCGGGCCTTCGGTGTCTTCGACTACGACACTATGGGGTCGAGGCGGGGATGGGTGGTCGCCTGCAGTCGGTCGACCGGGGCCGAGGTCTGGTCGCGTTGCGTGCAGAGCGGGAGAATCGACATCGAGGTTCGCGACGAGCATGCCATCGTCGGACGGTTCGGTTCGCACCTGTCGGTCGTCGCGGAGGAGAGCGGACGGCTTCATGTGCTCGTGCTCGACGCCGGGAACGGCCAGGTCGTTTCCGAGTCGACGCTCGATCGGTAGTGCGCACGCCGCCCTTCAGCGCGACGCAGTTCTCGTCGGGGTCGATCAGCGTGGGACCCGCGCGAGGAGCTCGGCGAAGCGCGGGTCGTCGCGGAGGGGGTCGAGCGCGGCGTCTCCCTGGATCCTCGCCGCGTCGTCGAATCCGCCCTCGACGGCCGCGCGCAGGTGGCGGAACGCCCGCTCCCTGAGCCGCTCCGCCTCCTCCGGCGTCACCGCCTCTCCACCCGACACCAGGCGCCCCGCGCTCGCGAGCGACTCGGCGCGCCCCTCCGCGTAGTGAGCCCGCGCGAGCTGTCCTCGCAGCGCCGCGCTGCCAGGGGCCCGTTCCAGCGCGCCCTCGCTGTCCGCGATCGCCCTTCGATAGTTCTCGCGCGGGTCCGCCCCCGCCGCCATCCGCGCGTCCCCGATCGCCCCATGCGCCTGGGAACGGCCGTCGTAGGCCTCCGAGCTGCCCGGATCGCGCGAGATCGCCTCGTCGTAGTCGGCGATCGACTTCGCCCAGCTCTCCGACCCGTCCACCCCGCGCGAGGCCTCCGCGCACCCGAGCGCCAGCCAGGCGCCCCCGCGGTTGCCGTACACCGCCTCTCGCCGCGGGTCCAGAACCAGCCCGCGATCGAAGTCCGCGATCGCCCTCCGGTAGCTCGCGCGCGGGTCCGCGCGCTGCCGGTCCTCGGCGTACCCCAGACCGAGGTGCGCGCCGCCGCGGTTCACGAGCGCCTCCGCGAACTCCGGGCGGTTCGCAATCGCCCGGTCGAGCGCGGCGATCGCCTTCCGGAACGTCCCCCTCGCATCGGCCCCGCGCGCCAGCTCGATGTGCCCCAGCGACAGGTGAAGGAAGCCGAGCATGCTGAATCCCTGCGCGTGGTCCGGCCTCCGCGAAAGCGCCTCGCCCAGGTCGGCGATCGCCTTCTCGAACGACGCGCTCGGGTCCCCCCCACGCGCGCGGTCCGCCTCGCCGAGCAGCCACCACGCGATCCCGCGGTTTTCGTACGACCACGGGTGCGAGGCGTCCAGCCGCCGGGCCTCCTCGAAGTCCGCAATCGCGTCCCGGAGCGCTTTCCTCGGGTCCTCCCCGCGCGCCGCCTGGGCCTGGCCGAGCTTCACGCGGGCATTCCCGCGGTTGACGTAGACGCGCATGTCGGCGGGGGCCATCTGCGCGGCCCGATCGAGGTCGGCAATCGCGGCGAGATAGCGCCCCCTCGCGTCCTTTCCGGTCGCCTCCTCCGCCATGCCGAGCCCCTGGTGGGCGTTTCCGCGGTTCAGCCACGCGTCGACGTCGTCCGGACGGAGCGCGATCCCCTGCGTCAGGTCCTCGATCGCCTCCTCGTAGCAGGAGGTCGCGTCCTCCCCGCGCGCCATTCGCGCCTCCCCCAGGCCGAGGCATGCTGCTCCGCGGTTGATGCGCGCGTAACCGTTCTGGCCGTCGATCGAGACCGCCAGGTCGAGGTCCGCGATCGCCTTCGAGAGCGTATCGAGGGTGTCGAGACCCAGCGCCGTCTGAGCCTCGGCCTTCATCTCATACGCCATCGCGCGGGAGAGGAGGGCCTCGACGTCGCCGGGCGCGCACTCGATGGCCTTGCCGAAGTCCCCGATCGCGCGATCGAGGCTCGGCATCGGGTCCTGCTTGTGCGCGCCCCGCTCCGCGGCCTCGCCCTGGCGGATGAGGCCGCTCGTCCCCCACGCCTCCGCGGAGCCCTGACGAAGCGCTAGCACATCCTCGATGTCCGCGAGGGCCGCGCCGAACTCCTTTTTCAGATACCGCGCCTTCGCACGGGCGAGGAGAAGCGAGGTCCGCATCGGGCGGAGCTCCGGGGCGTCGATCGCTTCCGAGAGGGCCTCGTCGGCCGCGGCGTAGTCCCCCGCCTGCATCGCGCGGACGGCGGCGATGGCGCCCTGGTACACCCCCGCTTCGCCCTTCCCCCACACCGCCGCGCGCTCCGCCTCGTCGAGGAGCGCGGAGACCTCGGCGCGGAGGCCTGCGCACGCCTCGTCCTCGCCGCGCGCGGGGCCGAATGCGACGCCGGCGCCTCCCATCGACACCATCGGCAGCCGCTGGAGGCGGACGTACTCGACGAACCGCGCCATCGCGCGGAGGAGCGCGCCGTACGGGAGGTCGGGATCGAGGGCGCTCGACCGGCGCATCCACTCCTCGCCCTCGTCGGGGTACCCCTCCAGGCGCCGCGCCCAGCCGGCGAAGGCGAGCATCGCGGCGTGTCCCGACGGGTCAGTCGGCGGAAACTCGTCCATGAATTCGCCCACGGGACCCCAGACCGCCTCCGCGCGTCGGCGGCGCTCCTCGGGCGCGAGCGCCGACTGCGTGGAGACCTCGTCGAGCGCCTGCGTCGTCCTCCAGAGCCGCGCCCAGCGCGAGAGGACCTTCGAGACGCGCTCGGCCTTCGCGACGGTCTCCTTCGCGCGGGCCAGCTCCTTCTCTTCCACGCGCCCGATGGCGAAGAGGTAGAACCCAAGCACGGCGGCGGCGATGCTCGGGACGAGCACCGCGCGGTGGCGGAGCGCCTTTCGCCAGAGCCGCCTGGCGCCGGTGGGCCGCTGCGCCTCGATCGGCTCGCCGGCGAGGAAGCGGCCGAGGTCGTCCGCGAGCGCCTGCGCGGAGCCGTAGCGCCGATCGGGGGCCTTCTCGAGACATTTGAGGCAGATCGCCTCGAGGTCCGCGTGGACCTTCGGATTCCGCTTCCGCGGCGGATCGGGGTCGACGCCGACGATCGCGCTCCAGACCTCGAACTGGGAGGCGCCACGGAACGGCGGGACGCCGGTGAGCATCTCGTACAGCGTCGCGCCGAGTCCCCAGACGTCGGTCGTGACACGAATGGAGCCGACCTCGCCGCGGGCCTGCTCGGGGGACATGAAGCCGAGCGTGCCGAGGACCTCGCCCTCCTGGCTGACCTTGCTGTCGGCGGAGACGTCGCGCGCGAGGCCGAAGTCGGTGACCTGCGGCGTGCCGTCCTCGGAGAGGAGGATGTTCGAGGGCTTGAGGTCGCGATGGATGATGCCCGCGCGGTGGGCGACTTCGAGGGCCTCGGCGACGCGGAGGGCAATCGAGGCCGCCTCGCGGCCGGGGATCGGTTTGCCGTCGATGCGGCGGTCGAGCGAGCCGCCGACGACGAGGTCCATGGCGAAGTAGTAGGTCTCCTCCTCCTGTCCGACGTCGTGGACCTGGACGATGTGGGGGTGCTTGCCGATGCGTGCGACGGCGCGGGCCTCGCGGAGGAACCGCTCGATGGGGGCGGAGGCGACGCGCCTGGCATGGCCAGCTTGCTGGGGGGAGGCCTGGATGACCTTGATTGCGTAGAAGCGGTCGAGACCCGGGTGGTAGGCGCGGAAGACGACGCCCATGCCTCCGCGGCCGATCGGCTCGAGGAGGGTGTAGTGGCCCAGGCGCGCCTTCGCGGTGATGGCGAGGTTGGAAGGCGGCCCGCCGGTCACGGTGGCGTCGTTCGGGTTTCCTGCGACGTGCGAGGCGGCGGTCGCCGGGTCCGGCGGCGGGACGTGGGAGGCGGTCGTCGGGGCCGCTGGCGCGGGCGAGGCGAGTGTGGGTTCGCTGTCGGGGGCGGGAAGCGGCTGCTCGTTGCGGTCCATGGCCTCCCTCGGTCAGGCGACACGGACGCCAGCCTACGTGCGCCGCCACGGCGGGTCAACGGTGGGGGCGTTCCCCTGTGCCATTGCGACGGTGCGCCCTCGGCGCTACCATGCGCGACGCCCAGAACGGCCGGTGGGAGGTCCGATCATGATCCGTCTCCGCAGCGGCGGCGCAGCGGCGCTGGCCCTCCTCCTCACCCTTTGCGGCGCGATGGCGCGCGCGGAGGACGCGGAGGTTACAATCACCGCCAGGCTCTTCCGCGTAAAGACAGTCCCCTTCGAGAAGGGGCTCTCGGACGAGAAGCGACTCGCCCTGAGGCTCGTCTTCGATCGGGACGACGTCGCCACCCTGGAGGCGCTCCTCAAGGAGTCCGGCGGCAAGTGCGTCGCGACCGCGCGCGCGAAGCAGGCGCCGACGCTTGCGCTGGCGGATCGCCACACCGAGGCATACGTCCGCGACATGGACCTCGAGATCGACTCGAACGGCGTCCGGGGCGAGCCGGTCAAGGGGGAGTTCACGTGGGGGCTGATGCTGAACGCCTCCGGCGTCGAGATGGACGGCGCGCGGAACGTGAAGATGACCCTGACGGGGTCGGCCTGCCTTCCTCACGCGGAGCGGCGGACCACGAAGACCGAGGGGGGCAACGTCGACCTTCCGGGGTTCGCGACGCTCTCCGGCTCCATCCCCCTCGTCGTGCCGCCGGGCGGGGCGGCGATCCTGGGGGCCAGCGACCTGGAGGACCCGGCGCACACCGTGGTCCTCGTCGTCGGGACGGACGCGGAGCCGACGGCGGCGAACGTCGCGAACGGCGGGCACGGCGTCGCCCTCTGGTGGCTGGACCTGCCGGGGAAGGACGCCGACGCCCTCCTCAAGGCGGCGCCGCAGCCGCCCGCGATCGGTCCCGATCAGGCCGCCCGGGCGCGGAAGGCACGGGCCCGCCTGTGGGCGTTCGCGCCCACGTGCGACTCGGCGCTCGTCCTGGACGTCTCGAGCGACCAGGCCATCGTTCGGGACTACGATGAGGAGATGGCGGGAGGGACGGCCGCCTGGGACACGGTGATCGGGGGGTATCAGGAGTCGGTCCATATCCGCCTGGAAGGGACGAAGATCAAGCTCGACGCCGAGGTCGTCGATCGCCCGATCGCCGAGAAGAAGGTGGCGGACGGAAAGAAGAAGGTCCCCGACCCGGTGCGCGTCTCGGTGGCGGCGGGGTCCGATGCCCCGCTGGAGCCGGACGAGGGGGATTGGCTCCTCCAGGTCCGCAACCCGATGGGGATCCCGCTCGGCGCGCTCCTCGTCTCGCTCCGCGGCCGGGATCGCTGAGACCCCGACGACACGGAGGACCCGCGGCTACTTGGCCAGCTCCGCGGAGAGCCACACGGGATCGAGCTGGCCGACGATGTGGATGTCGTCCCACGAGAGCGACACCTCTGCGGCGCTCGCGGGCTGCGTGTCGCAGTAGAGCGCGACGAACCCGCCCCGGTACGCCCCGTCCTTCGCCCTCGCCACGACCCGCCCGTCGACCTCCAGCGTGAGGACCTCCCCGATGCGCGTCAGGCGGACGCCGTACTTCGTCCCCACCCGCAGCGTCGGGGACTCGCTTCCTCCGAGCGTCGCATGGGCCTCCCTGAGCAGCCGAGCCTGCGAGGCGGCGTCGGCCGCGCCCATGTCCAGGAGGCGCGCGAGGTCGAGGCGGACCAGGCAGGTCGGCCTGGTGGCGAGGGCCGCCCGCAGCGGCGCCGGCAGGCTCAACTGGTACCCGATCGCGGCACGATAGGCCTTCCCCGCGCGGTCGTCGCACACCTGAATCCCGGCGTTGGTCGTCTCCTCCGGGGTGAGCGTTCCCTCGACGAGGAGGTCCCCCGCCATCTTCGCCTTCCAGTAGAGCGAGCGGTGCCCGCGGCCGAGGACCTCGCCTTCGATGACCCGCCACTCCCCGGCGGGCATGGCCGCGCCGCCCTGCGTGAACGCCCAGGCCTCCCAGTCCTTCGCCTGGTCCTCCGAGGCGAAGTCGTACCGGATGTCGACCTCGCCGCCCGGCTTCGCCGTTCCGGGGCGCACGGCGAAGAGGCGCTCGATCGCCTCCGGCGCGACGTCCCCTGCCCCAGGAGGCTGAGTCTGACCCGCCGCGAGGAGCGCCTCCATCGCGGCGATCCGCGCGAGCCACCGGTCGGCCCTGCGGTCCTTCCTGGCCGCGGTCTCGAACTCCGCCTTCGCGGGCGCGAGTGACTCCTTCGACGGCGCCACGGGGTCCAGGCCGTGGACGAGGAGGAGGCCGATCTTAAGGCGCGCCTCGGCGTCCCCCGGATGGACGGCGGCCAGGGCGAGGGTCGCGATGTCGGGCCGATCGAGGAGCTCGAGCTGGACGGCGATCCTCGCCCCGCCCACATCGAAGAACAGGCGGTCCCCCTCGACCCTGAATCGGACCTCGGCGTCGAACTTGCGCAGGCGCGCCGTCTTCCCGGTCTCCGCGAGGCGCAGCGCACCCGCGCGGGCGTCCTCGTAGACGGCCTCGAGCAGGGCGAGGTCGGCGAGGTCCGCGTCGATCGCCTCCAACTTCGGGACAAGCGCGTCGTCCTTCCGCGCGCGGTCGATCTCGGCGCGGGCCTCGGCGAACTTGCGATCGCGGGCGAGCGGAAAGAGCCTCTTGCGGAACGCGTCGTAGCCCTCCTCGGCCTTCGCGGAACGGGAGGCCTCCCACGCCGGCCGCGCCGCCTCGATCGAGGCCATCTTCTCGTCGATCGGGGCCCGCTCGGACGCGTCGAGGGAGGCGAGCAGTCCCTCGAGGAGGCCCCGTGCATCGTCGAACCTGCCGATCGCGGCGAGGTCGTCCGCCTTGCCCAGGACGGCGTCGATCCCCTTTCTCCTGGCCTCGGCGCCGTAGGCCCTCGCCGCGGACGCGGCCTTCTTCCCCGCATCCGTCGAGGAGAGTTCCTTCGGGAACCGATCGAAGACGGCGGCCGCGTCGGCGGGCTTCCCCTCCGCCGCGAGGCGTTTCGCCTCCACCTCGAGCGGCACGAGGAGTCCGGCCGCCTCCGCCTCGCGGGCCTTGCGAGGGTCGACGGGATCGCCGGCGGGCGTCAGGGGCGCCTCGGACACGACGGGCGGGGCCGCGACAGGGGGCGCGGCCGCGGCGGTCGCGGGGGGCGGCGCGGGAGTCTCGGTGGGCCGCGTGACCGGGGTGGAGGCCTGCCAGGCGATCGCAGAGGCCACGGCGAGGACCGCGACGAGCGGGAGCACCCAGGCCCGGCGCGGTCGCCTCGGCCGGGTCGTGGGCCGCGCGGGGGGCGGCACGACTGCGGGGGGCGGCGTCGCACGAGGCGCGGGCGTCGGCGTCGCACGAGCCGCAGGCGTCGGCGCCGCCCGCGCCGCCGCCCCCGCGGCCGCCGCGGCCTCGATCGCCGCGGCCATCCGTGAGGCCGACTTGTACCTCTCCTCCGGCTCCTTCGCCATCGCCTTGAGGACGATGGCCTCCGTCTCCGCTGAGACCTCGGGCCGCTTCTCGCGCACGGGCGGGCGCGGCTCCATCACGTGCTTCATCAGGATGGTGAGGGCGGAGGGGCCGTCGAACGGGGGCTCGCCGACGAGCATGTGGTAGAGCGTCGCGCCGAGGGCGTAGACGTCCGCCCTCGGGTTGAGTCCGTCCTCTCCCTGCTCGGGGGCCATGTACCACGGGGTGCCGAGGAGCGAGCCGGTCCTCGTCAGGGAGGCCGAGCCGTCGAGGACCCTCGCGAGGCCGAAGTCGCACAGCTTCGCCACTGGCAAGGCCAGCTTGCTGGCGCCGTCGGGAGCGAGGAGGATGTTGCCGGGTTTCACGTCGCGGTGGGAGATCCCCAGGTGGTGCGCGTGGTCGAGGGCGCGGGCGACGTGGAGGGCGATCGAGAGGGCCTCGCGCTCCGGCAGGCGGCCTTTCCGCTTGATCGCCGACTGGACGCTCTCTCCCTCGACGCACTCCATCGAGATGTAGTGGTAGCCGTCGGCCTCACCGGCGTCGTAGGAGGCGACGATGTTGGGGTGGAAGAGGCGGCCGGCGGCGCGGATCTCCTTGTGGAAGCGGGCGAGGAAGCGATCGTCCGCGGCGGTCGAGGGGTCGATCACCTTGAGCGCGACGATGCGGTCCATCTTCACGTCGCGAGCGCGGTAGACGCTGCCCATGCCCCCGCGACCGAGGGGGGAGAGGACCTCGAAACCTGGAATGCGGAGCGGGTTGGAGGGACCCATCTCGGAGACCGCCTGACCTGGGACTGACACAACCATCGGCTTCCGACACCCCCGGGTCAAGAGACCAATGAGTCGAGACGGGCCCGTCCATTGCGAAGGAGTCCCGTCGGCGGTACCATCCACGACCGTCCTCCTCCCCCAGGGGACCGCGGAAAGAAGAGCCACGGAATGGACGCCAGATCGGGCAGCCTTTTCGGCACCATCGCGATCGCCGCGGGGTACCTCACCGAGGAGAAGCTGAAGCTCCTCCTCGAGGCCCAGGCCGAAGAGCGGAAGGCGGGCCTCTCGGTGCCGCTCGGCGAGCTCGCACGAGAGCGCCGCATCATGACCGCCGACCAGGTGCAGCGGACGATGCTCGTGCAGGAGTTCACCCTCCTGCGCGAGTCGGGGCGCCGCTTCGGCGCGCGCGCGGTGAAGGCGGGGTTCGTCACCGAGGAGCAGGTCGCTCGGGCGCTCGAGACGCAGAAGAAGGAGTACCAGGCGAAGAGCCGCGTGCCCGCCAGCCTGGAGGAGACCCTCCTCGGCATGGGGGCGATCACGAAGGCCCAGGTCGAGTCCCTCCGCAAGGGCGACGACGAGGCGCCGCAGGAGCCTGCCGCGGAGCCTCCGACCCCGAAGACGCTGGCGCCCGAGGAGGTCACCGGCTCGCTCACGATCAAGGGCGGCCCGAGCTTCCCGATCGGGAAGCTCGCCATCCTCGGCCGCCTCCCGACGTGCGACGTCGTCCTCCCGGAGCCGTGCTGCTCGCGCCAGCATGCGCGGATCCAGTTCGACCCGCGGGGCGGGCGCCATGCCATCACGGACCTGAACACGCCGAACGGCACCCGGGTCAATGACAAGCGGATCAGCGGGATCGTGCTCCTGAACCCCGGAGACCGGATCGGGATCGGGTCGCTGGTTCTCCGATACGAGAGCCGCGCCGCGTCTCCGAACGCGATGGGCGAGACGCGCATCGGCCTTCCGGGGCAGGCCGCGCCCGACGCGCACGCCGAGACGGTTGAGGTTCCCCCCCAGCGTCCGCCCCAGGCGGGACGCCCCCCGCGGAAGCTCACGCCGTAGGCCAGGCGCGCAGACGGACTCCCGCGGCCCGTCGCCTGCTTCGCCGTGGCTTGGAGCCGACTTTGGGCTCTCTACTTGAGCCGATCGAGTGCGCCGGCAGCCTGTCGGGTGAGGCGCGCCTCCGTGGCTCCCTTCGCAAGCCGCTTGAGGAGCTTGCGGGCCTCCGGCGAGCCGATCCCCTCCAGCACCCACACCGCGCGAGAGGCGCGGAGCGCGTCCGCGTCCCGGATCCTCCCGCTGTCCAGGTCTTCCAGGAGCCCGCTGGCGCGACTACGCGCCTCTGGCGAGGCCAGCTCGCGCAGGCAGTCCTCAAGGCCCTCTCGGGCCTCCTCCCCCAATTCGCCGAGTGATCGAGCAGCCGCCTCCCTCACCGCGATGTCGTCGGCGTCCAGATCCCGGATCAGGTCCTCCACCGAGGTCGTCGCTGCCTCCGCCGGCCCGAGTCCACGGCGGATCGTCTCGACCCCCCGCGGCCCCAGGGCGGCGAGCCCGCACATCGCGCGGTAGGCGACGCCGGGGTCGGTCGAGGCCGTGTCCCGCCAAAGGTCGTCGGGCGACGTTGAAGCCCCGGTCCCCTCCAGCGCGAGGAGGTCCCACACCGTCACAACTCCATCCATGCCGCCGACCGCGTAGTGCGTTCCCCTCGGCGCCATCGCGGACGAGAAGGCCTGCCTCGTCTCGGTCTGCCGCGCGACCAGGAGCGACTGGGAGGCAAGCTCGTACAGGCGCACGACGCCTCCCTTGTCGAAGGAGACGAGGTATCCGTCCTCGGGGCAGAAGTCGATCCGGTGACGGTCGCCAGAGCTCCAGCTCGTGGGAGGATCCGACATCGCGTCGATGGCCCCTACCGCCCTTCCGTCGCCGACGGCGAACAGCTCGACGTCCCCGATCGGGGAGACCGTCGCCGCCAGGCGGCCATCCGGGCTGACCGCCACGCCCTGGGGCGAATTCGACGGCGTGACTGCCCACTCGATCCGCTCGACGCCCCACCGGACGCAGCGCAGACTCCCGCTCGCCGTCGCGAGGAGACATCGGGTCCCATCTGGCGTGATCGCCAAGCCATGCACTCCGCGCGCGCTGGGCCTCCACTCCAGGGGACGCGCCCGCTCGGTATCCCAGACCTGGCACCGCCCGTTGGAGTGCCTAGCCACGAGCGCACGGCCATCCGGCGAGAAGAGGAGGCCCGTCCACTCGTAGGGGTTGATCGCAAGGCGATCGAGCCGCTTGCCGGTGGAGAGCTCGACGAGCTGGACGGCTTCGCCCGGACCGCCGCAGGCGAGCACCTTCCCGTCCGCCGAGAGGGCGAGCGTCCGCTTCCCTTCGATCCGCCGTACCTCGCGGCCGTCCCGAGCGTCCCAGACCCGAACGGACGTATGGAAGTCACACGAGACGATACGCCGCGCATCCGGCGTGAAGGCCACGCCCATGACGAGCCCCGAGTGCCCCTCGTGCGGCACCCGCTCCTTCCCCGTGGCGGCGTCCCAGAGCCGGATCGTCTGGTCGCTTGATCCGGATGCGACGGTGCGCCCGTCCGGAGAGAAAGCCACGCAGAAGACGGGGGCGTCGTGGCGCTCGCAGCGGGCGACAAGCTCTCCCGTCGTCACGTCCCAGACCTGGACGACGCCGTCCTTGCCTCCCGTCGCCAAGCGGGCACCGTCGGGCGAGAAGGCCACCGGCCCCCGCGCGGCCGGCTCGTCATCGAGGAAGAGCTTCTTCCCGTCCTCGCCCACGTCCAGGACGGTGGTTCGGGCGTAGTTCCGCCCGACGGCGAGTCGACGGCCATCCGGAGAGAATGCCAACGTGCGCGCCTCCGACACCCTCCAGCTCCGGACGCGACGGCCGGTCTCGGCCTCCCAGAAGGAGACCTCCGCACCGGCGGCGATGGCGAGGGATGCACCGTCCGCCGAGAGGGCGACCGCGCTGAGCCTGCCGCCGCGCACCGTGTCGGACCAGAGCTCCTTCTTGCCGCCCTCTTCGAGCACGGACACGGTCCCCTCTTCGCTCGCGATCGCGACTCGTTCTGCCCCGTTCGACATTGCGGCCCAGGACTGTCCGCCGAGCCCGCCCGGGGGCCCCAGCATCCCGACGACCTCCCCCTTCTCGAGGTCCACGAGCTCGGACTTGAATGGGCCCGCGCCCAGGAAGAAGGCGCCATCGGGCGAAAACGACCCATCGTAGGACATGATCGGCACGTCCCGCCGCGCGCGACCGGTCTCGACGTCCCAGAACTGCAGACCGGTGCCCAGCGATGCGACCGTCCTACCGTCGGGAAGGAATCCGACTGCATGGACGAACGTGCTGGTCGACAGGGCCGCCGACCCGAGTCTCAGGACGGCGCCCTGGGGCAGGGAGTCGGACCCCTCGCCCGAGGCGAGCGACCTGGCGAGGATGAGGAGGAGGACGACGAGGCGCATGCTTTCCTCCGTCGAACGGGGCCGACTGAACGGTAGGCGACGGGGTTCCTCGGGTCAAGCCTCGGGTTGTGCGCACAGGAGTTTCCCAATCGTGGCGCGCACGTTCCGCGGGCGCGGGGGCCCGAGACGAAAACGAGGTTGGTCCCGGAAGCCGACTCGCGCACCCCATGGGTGCGGCTCCAGTTGGCGGTGCTTCGCCGCGCCGCTATCGGAAGATCCCCGCAAGTGCGGTCGTCTACGACGCCTCGGCGCGGCCGACCAGCGGCGACCGCGCGGTTTCGACCGGGTCAATTTGAGTCACCCCGCGGAGCCTGGCACTGGACCGATGGGCTCGCTTAGCCGATCCACCCAGAACATACGCATCCACAGCGAGTTGCGCCGCCGATTTCGGCCCGCACCCTCGGCGCCCAAATTGCGCACTACATGCAGTCGCAACAGGAGGAATACCCCATGAACGCTTCTCTCACGAACCTGGCGCTCCCCTCGATGGACCTGAATAAGCTGCGCTCCGAGGCCCGCGCCCGAATCCACTGGGGGGAGACGCGTGAGGAGGTCTGCGCGTTCCTCCAGGAGAAGGGGATTCCCCCTGTCGCTGCGGACGTGATCGTAGCCGAGTTCGTCGGGGAGCAGCACGGCGATGCCCGCCTGCGCGGCCTCGTGGATTTCGTGGGGGGCGCGCTCGGAGCGCTGGTGTGCGGCGGGATCGTCTACGCCTTTTGCGCCGGCGGGGTGCCCGTGCTCCCCGTGAAGATCTGTGCGCTCCTCGCCGTGGGCGCCGTCGTCGGCGTCTGCGTCCCGCTCAACGGCCTGGTCCGCCTTCTCTTCGGCGCACGGGGAGAGCGGTCCCTGGAGTGACTCGCTGGTTGACACGGCGTATCGCGGACAGCAGGATCTACGATGCCTACGCCGTTTCGGACGTCTTCGCGCGTGGTGGCCGCTTCTCCACTCTTCGACCATAGTGGGACTCCTCCGAGAGACGCGTCGAGCGCCTGGTCGACGAGTTGAACGAGAGGCTGGTAGAGTCCCGCTCGAACCTCGGACCGCAATCACCTTGTGCGCAACAGGGAGGAGGCGACTGAGGCGGACATTGCGTAATGCACTGCACCGGCCTAGCACTACAACGTACCATGAACGCCGAGCCCCGAAGGGGCTAGATGCACCAGCCCAGGGCGAAGCCCTGGGGAACACGATGTTGGAGGTAGAGCGGAGCCCCGAAGGGGCGACATACACGGCGCCGCGGCGTGTATGTCGCCCCTTCGGGGCTCCGGTCCTCTTACAACCGCGTTTTCCCAGGGCTGCGCCCTGGGCTGTTTCATGCTGCCCCTTCGGGGCGGTTGGAAGAAGCTTCGTTGTAGTGCTAGGATAAGGGGCGGGTGGCGGCGAGGCCCCCCGACACGAAGGGCCCATGATCCACGTTCTTCGCGCGGCGCCGACTCCGGAACAAATCGCCGAGATGCTCGACCCGCTTGGTGATTACATCAAGCTGGCGGTCGACGTTGCTCGGGGAGTCCTGGCCGGCGGGGGCGAAATGCACGCGGACTGCGAACAGGCGCTCCTCGACGACGGGAGTCGACAAGACGATGTCTGGGGCGCGGACTGGATGCCGCGGTCGAGGACAGTGCGGTACGGATCGATCATCAACCTCCGGTCCCGGCAAGGAAACCGATCGATGGAGATCCAGGACTCCGCGCTTCGACTCCGAGTGGAGCGAGTGGTGCGGCGCATCTTCGAGGGCGCATGAACAAGCTGTTCGCCACCCGAGAACGATTCCTGCGGGACCGCGTCCCGGTCCGGCTGGGCGGTATCGCCTCCAACCTGGCGCGGATCCGCTCCTTCTCGGAGGATCCCTCCCTGGGGGACGCGATGAAGGGCGTCTTGCTCCAGACCGGGTTGTTCATCGACTGGGTCGCGCCAGACCTCGACCCGGAACATCAGGCCCTTCTCCTCGACCTTCAGAGGCTCATCGCGAGATGCCGCGCACGCTGGGAGAAGTTGTGGCCCGATCCGATCGCGCGGGCCGCGCTCGGCCGCGAGGCGAGCCAGTGGAGCGACCGGATCCTGGCGCTCTCCGGGCTGGCGAACGATGACTCGCAGGAAGACGCGCGTCGGCAGGCCAGCGCTGGGTAGCAGGGTGGCGCTCCTTCCGTTCACGGCGGCCCGTAGGCTCTGCCGATGAACAACCAACCGCGGCGGGACGTTGGTACCTCCATGGAACGCCGATGACGCCAACCGAACGGTCGCTGCTGGAGCTGCTGGTCGTGCGCGGGCGCGTCACGCTGACCGCCGCGCTCGACCTCGCCGCCGCGTGCGACCGGGGGAGCCCCCTTCGTGAGGCCCTCCTGGCCGCCGGCCACCTGAGCGCGGAGGAAATTGACGCCCTCGCCGCGCGCCAGGGCACCGCCGACCAGACCCCCACCGTGCAAGGCGACGAGCGCGCCGCGATCCCGACGCCCCTGCCGATCACGCCATCGCGAATCGGCCGCTTCGAGGTGCTCGGCCCGATTGGCGCGGGAGGGATGGGCGTCGTCTACAAGGCCCGCGACCCCAGACTCGACCGCGTGGTCGCCATCAAGGTCCTCCACGGGTTCCCCGGCCCCGAGGACCCGTGGGCCGCCAGGTTCCGCCGCGAGGCCCAGACCGCCGCGCGCCTCCGCCACCCCCGCATCGTCCAGGTCCACGAAGTCGGCGAGGAGGCCGGCCTCGCCTGGATCGCGATGGACTTCGTGGAGGGGAGCACGCTGCGCGAGGTCCTCGACTGCGGCGGCGCCAACCGCCACGCCCTCGTCTCGATCATCCGCGGCGTCGCCGACGGCCTCGCGTATGCCCACGCCGAGGGCGTCGTCCACCGCGACGTGAAGCCCGAGAACATCCTCGTCGACGCCGAGGGGCGAGCCGTCCTCGCCGACTTCGGCCTCGCCAAGGAGCGCTTCGGCTCCACGCGCGTCACCGCGAGCGGCGTCGTGGTCGGGACCCCGAGCTATATGTCCCCCGAACAGGCCGAGGGCACCGAGGGGGAGGTCGGGCCGACCGTCGATGTCTGGTCGCTCGGCGCCGTCCTCTACGAGGCCCTCACGGGGAGGCCCCCCTTCCCCGGCGAGCGCGCGATCGAGGTCCTCTTCCGGATCGTCAGCGGCGAGGTCGAGCCGCCATCGAGGATCGACTCGACCATCCCGCCCGACCTCGAGGCCGTCTGCCTGAAGTGCCTCGAAAAGGACCCCGCGCGCCGTTATCCCGACGCGGGCGGCCTCGTGCGGGACCTTGATCGACACCTCGCGGGCCAGGCCGTCGAGGCGGACCGCGCGGCGATCCTCGCCCGGATCGCCGACCGGAAGCGCAAGAAGCGGTCCGACACGGCGGCCAGGGCGGTCCTCGTTGCGATCCTCGCCATCGGGTCCGTCCTCGCGTGGAAGGCGTGGAAGCCGGAGACCGCCGCCCCCGCCCCGGGCGTGCGGCACGGCGTCGTCCGCGTGAGCGGCACGCCCGACGGGGCCACCGTCCGGTACGTTCGCGGCGGCCGCTCCGTCGTCGCGGACCTCTCGCAGGGGCGCGACGAGCTCGCCCCGGGGCGCTGGACCGTCCGCGCCGAGGCCCCCGGATGGTTCCCGCAGGAGGCCGAGGTCGACGTCATGGCAGGCCGCGAGGTCGACCTCGGACTCGTCCTCGACCCGATGGTCTGCTGGGAGTTCAAGACCGGCGAGGCGATCTTCTCCACGCCGCAGCTCTTCGACCTCGACAAGGACGGGCTGCCCGACGTCTGGTTCCAGTCGCGCGACCTCAAGGGGCGCGTGCTGTCGGGCGTCGACGGGAGCGTCCTCGCCGAGTGGCCCACGCCGAAGCGCGCGGAGAGCTCGATCGCGCTCGCTGACCTGGATGGCCAGGGTCTCCCCGAGGTCGTCTTCGGCTGCGACGACGGGACGATCCGCGCATGGTCCGTGGCGAAGAACATGGAGCTCTGGAGCTACAAGGCGGGAGGCGCCGTCCTCTCCTCCCCCCTGGTCGTCGACTTCTCCGGCGACGGGAGACCTGACGTCGCCATGGGCTCTCTCGACGGACGGGTCCACGTCATCGATGGGCTGACGGGGAGCCCCTTCTGGTCGTCCGACGACGTGATCGAACGGGTGAGGCGGCGGGAGTTGCTGGCGCGAGGGAGGTCGGACATCCTCCCCCAGTTGCCCGAAGGAGGCGAGATCGCGAGCACGGCCTGCGCCGTGGGCCGTGTCGGAACCTGGCACGACGTCGTCGTGGCCGTTCACGGAAAGGGCGTGTTCCGCCTGCTGGGGGGCACAGGCGTGCTCTGGCAGCACGCGTGGAAGTCCACCTGCTATCCCAGCCCGGCCATCCTGCGATCAGGGGGAAGCTGGGTCATCGCGCTCGACGACGAGGGAACCTTGACGTGCCTGGACTCGGAGACGGGGACCGGGATGTGGAGCACGCAGGTCGGGGGCAAGTGCCAGCCCTCCCCCGCCGTCGGGGACATCGAGTGCGACGGCTCGCAAGAGGTCGTCGTCGTCCGCCAGGACGCAACCGTCGTGATCGTGGACGCCCTCACGGGGGCCATCGAGCGCACCTGGCCTGGCAAGGGGCACGTCGTCAGCTCCCCCGCGCTCGCAGACCTCGACGACGACGGCGCGCTCGACATCGTCCACGGCGTCGGGAGCTGCCCCACGAGGTCGCTCGTGGCGTACTCGGGCAAGGACGGCCGCGTGCTGCTGGAGGCGGCGGGGCTCTCCGACGTCCACTCCTCGCCCGTGATCGGCGACGTGAACGGTGACGGGACGCTCGACATCGTCGTGGGGACCTACGACGGCCGCATCGTGGTCCTGCGGGCCCGTCCCCCGAAGGCGGCGTGGACGCATCCGATGGGCGTTGCGACCTGGGAGAGCACCGCGGACGGCGCCACGGGGGCGCTCCTTCTCGAGGACGGGGCCCGCATGCGGGCCGTCGACACGGGCGCGGGCGCCGTCCTCTGGGAGTGCGCCCGACCGACGGGCAAGGTCGCGGCGATCCGCGTCGGCGAGGACTGCCTCCTCGCATTCGGCGGCCCCACCGGCCTGCGCCGCGTGCGGGTCCGCGGGGGCGCCGCGACGGAGCTGGGCGCCGAAGAGGCCGAGGTCGTCGACGTCCTGGCCGTCTCGATCGGGGGCGGACCGTCGTTCGTCCTCTCGACCCCCGAGGGCTTCGAAAGGGTCGATGCGGTCACCGGGGAGCGGGTGTGGAAGGTCGCCTTGCAAGGCTGGAAGGACTTCCCGCCCCGCGTGTATGCGGCGAGCGGGAGGCTCGACCGGGCCGGGGAGGGGTTCATCCTCGTCGAGGCGCAGCGACGGCTGATCGCCCTCTCGGAGCGGGACGGCCGCGAGGTCTGGTCCGCGGCCTTCACTGGCCTGACCCACGGCGTGGCGTGGCTCGGCGGCGACCGGCCGCTCGTGGCCCACGCGAGCAACGAGCAGGCCGTGAGCGCCTTCGACGGGCGGACAGGCGCCCCGCTGTGGAGGGTGGACCTCCCCACCCGGCTCCTCCCCGGAGCGGCGCTCGTCGCCGACCGCGACGGCGACCGGTACGGCGAGGTGGTCCAGGCGACGGCGAGCCTCGGCGTCCTGTGCCTGTCGAGCCGCGACGGGAGGGAGCTCTGGCGGTCGTCTCCACTCCCGGACCTGCGCGTCGTCGGCGTGATGCCCGGGGGGCCGTACGGCGAGCTCGTCGTCGCGGCGAGTCGAGCAGGGCTCCTCGTGGGCCTCGACCCCAAGACGGGGAAGACACTCGTCCGCGTGGCGATCCCCGAGGGCTGCAGCGTCCTCGGCCCCACCGCGACGGGGAGCTTCATCCTCTCCCACCCGGCCGGTCGGACGTGGCCGTTCACTTTCGAGCGCCACGAGCCGAAGCTGCCGTGGCCGCGCTTCCGTCACGACATGGAGAACTCGGGCTGGACTGGGCATTAGGCCCGGTGCCTCGCCCCGCTCTCGATCAGGCGCCGATCGAGGCGCGCGCGATGCGCAGCGCGGCCTCGCGCGCTTGGTCCCGCGTCAGGCGCTGCCCGCGCGGTGACCCGCCGATCCCCTCGCGGCCGCCCCAGCCGGGCGGGGAGAGCAGGGGGAACACGCGGAGCAGCCCGCCGGGCCCGAAGATGCGCTCCGCGGCCTCCTTGCCTGGGCACCCGACGGTGACGTTGCCGAGGGCCTCGTTGTGGAGCACGATGACGGGCGCGACCTCCGCATACCAGACGTCGAAGGCGCGGCATCCGCTCTCCAGGAGGGCCACCTGGGCCGAGAGCCTCTCCACGCGAGCCCCGCGGGCCTCCTCGACGCGCTCGGCCTCCTGCGCCGCCGCCGCGGCGAGCAGGGCCTTTCGCCCGGTCCCGCACAGGAGCGCCCGCCAGCGGTCGACGCCCGCGTGGAAGGACGTGGCGTCCTGCGCGTCGCTCGCCATCTGGTTCCACAAGAGCAGGGTCCTCCCGTCGGAGGTCGCCTCGAGCCCCAGCCCGAGCGGCTCGACATCGGCCTGGTTGACGAGGACGGCGAAGGCGGTCAGGTCCCTCGCCATGGCCGCCTGGATCCGAGGCGTCGCGTGTGCGAAGTACGGGGCCTGGGAGGGGTGCGGCAGCGCCCCGGCCAGCGAGGCGATCGCGAACGTCGCGTCGGCGTCCGCCGTGCCGGTGACCACGAACCGCGCGGACTCCCGACGGCTGCCGAAGTGGTCGCGGTAGGCACGCAAGGCCACGCCCTCGAGGTGGGAGAGGCGGCCGTGGTGGTCCATCTGGAGGGGCCCGACGATCGACTCGCAGCCGATCGCGCACTCGACGGGCTCGTATCCCCTGGCGGCGAGGGCCCTGACCTCGTCCACGCTCGCGGTCCAGACGATCTCCATCGGGCGGCTCCGATCGACCTCGCGCGCGAAGATACCACGTCCGCGGGGCTGGACACACGGAAGGAATCCGCCACGGCCGGGCGACAAGGCGGGCCGCATGCGTTGACCTGGGGACGTGCGGGATTAGAATGGCGGGCCCTCGGAGCTTACGAAACGGAGAGGTGCCTCGATGGAGACGCAGGAGAGAGTGTCGCTGGGCCCGCCGCTGGGGCCGAACGAGAGGCGGGTGCTGGGCGTCCTCGTGGAGAAGGCGCTGGCCACGCCTGAGTACTACCCGATGACGGTGAACTCCATCGTGGCGGCCTGCAACCAGAAGAACAACCGCGACCCGGTCATGCAGCTCTTCGAGCCGGACGTCGTGAGCGCCCTCAGGTCCCTGGAGGGGAACCGCTGGGTCGCGACGGCCGACCTGTCCTCCCGCGTGACGCGGTGGAGGCACATGGTCGCCGAGCGGCTCCGGATCGGGGCGGGCATCCAGGCGATCCTGGCCGAGCTGCTCCTGCGCGGGCCGCAGCAGCCTGGGGAGCTGCGCACGCGCGCGTGCCGGATGAGCAACATCGCGACGCCGGAGGAGATGACCGATCTCCTGAACGTGATGACCTCGGGCGACCCGCCGCTCGCGGTCCGGTATCCGCGCGTGCCGGGAGAGCGCTACGACCGGTGGGGCCAGACGCTCAGCTTCGACGCGCCCCTCCCGACCGCGGGGGCTGCGATCGCTCAGCCCGCGGCCGTCTCCTCGCCCGCCGAGGTCTCGCTTCTGGACCGCGTGACGCGGCTGGAGCACGAGGTCCAGGAACTCAGGGCCGCCCTTGCGGCGCTCGGAGCCGCGCATTCGCCCGAGGCCCCTGGCTAGCGTCGCGTCAGACGCTATCCTGAGGCTCGGATGGGTAACACTCGCGTGCCCGTGCCCGAGGCCCGAGATCCGCCGCCCGTTCCACGTGCCCGAGACCCGAGCCCGAGACCCGCCGCCCGTTCCACGTGCCCGTGCCCGAGCGATCGGGCACGGGCACCGGGCGGCGGGTCTCGGGTCTCGGGTTTCGGGCTTCGGGCAGGCGGGAGAGCGTGTCACCCCGGTAGCGCTGCACCTGAACCATGCCGGATTTGGGACGCGGGTACCCACCCGACCTACGGGACAGCGTCTGACGCAACTCTAGGGAGGCAGGTCCCTCCACTCGTGTCGCGGGTAGCGGCGCTGCAGCTCACGCTTCACCCGCGGGTAGTGCTCCCTCCAGAACCCCGCCAGGTCCTGGGTGACCTGCACGGGCCGCATGTTCGGGGCGAGCAGGTGGACGACCAGCGGGACGCGCCCCATCGCCACCCGCGGCACCTGCGTGACCCCGTACAGCTCCTGGATGCGCGCGGCCACGTGCGGCGGCGAGTCGGCCTCGTACGTCACCTTCACCTTCCGCCCGTTCGAGAGGACCAGCCGGTCGGGCGCGTGCTTCTCCACCAGCTCCTGCTGCGCGCCCCCCAGCCAACCACGGACCCGCGGCAGGACCGGCCGCGACTTGAGGTCCCGGTACGCGGACGCGCCATGGCAGAGGTCCTCGACAACCGCCCGCTTGCCGGCCTCGCCCATCGACGGCAGGTCCAGCTCCGGGCAGGTCCGACAGAGGAACTCCAGGCGCAGGATCCACTGATCGACCGCCGAGGTCCACTCGTCCAGCTTCATCCGTCCCGCCAGCACCTCCTCCGCCAGCAGCCGGGCCGCCTCGTCCGCGGGCGGCGGGTCCACCCTCCGCCGCTCCAGCACCAGGTCGCGGAACCGGACCTGCTCCTCGGCCGCCACGCGACGCGCCTCCGAGTCGTACCTCACCTCGACCTTGCGGTTCATGTCCTCGGGAAAGAACTCGGTGAGCCACTCGGGATCGATGGCCGTGACCAGCGAGACGACCGTGCTCGACGACTTCCCGCGCCCCGCCAGCTCCCGGACCTCCGCGGCCACGAAGAAGGGGCTGTCCTGCACGACGCTCTCCCGCGCGAGCACGCCGGACCGCCCGTGCACCAGGCGGCACCGCCCCGCCCCGTCCTCCGCGCGGCGCCCCACGCGGTCGGAGAAGCCAATCAGGATGCACCTGCGGAAGGCCTCCTCGGGGGCGTCCTCCGCAATGACCTCCAGCCCCTGTCTCCGCGCGATCGAGAGGAACCGATCGAAGAGCGGCCCGACCTGCCGGGCGGCCTGGGGATTAACCCCGATCCTCCGGCAAGCCTCCGCACGGAAGTCGTTCCTCGCCGCAAACTGCCAGGCACGGACCAGGAGGAGGAAGTCCGAGGCGGCCTCCTGCCCGAGGCGGGCGTCGCGGAAGGCCAGCGTCTCCCCGTCCGCTCCCCGCAGCAGCAGGTCGCGCCCCTGCGTCAGCGCCGCGGCGAGCGCGGCCTCGCGCACGCAGCCCAGCTCCCCCGCCGCCAGCAGCATCCGCGCGTAGCGGGGGTGCAACGGGAAGGCGAGCATGCGGCGGCCTCGATCCGTCAGCGCCAACCCGCCCGACTCGGGGCGCAGCGCCCCCAGGTCCGTGAGGAGCTCCTCGGCGTCCCTGAGCGACGACTCGGGCGGCGCGTCGAGCCAGCGGAAGGCGCGGAGGTCCGCCACGCCGCAGGCCTTCAGCGCAAGGACCGTCTCGCACAGGTCGACGCGTGAGACCTCGGGGACCTCCCGCGCGCTCCGACGAGCGTGATCCCGCTCGCCCCAGAGACGGATGCACGTTCCGGGAGCCGTCCGTCCCGCTCGGCCCGCGCGCTGGTCCGCCGAGGCGCGGCTGATCGACTGCACGAAGAGCGTGTTGATCCCGCGCCCCGCATCGTAGCCGGGGACCCTCGCCAGCCCGCTGTCGATGACGAGGCGGATCCCGTCGATCGTGAGCGAGGTCTCCGCGACGTTCGTCGAGACGATCACCTTGGGACGCTCGTGGCGGGCCACGGCCAGGTCCTGGTCCCTCGGGGGCAGCTCGCCGTGGAGCGGCAGCAGGAGGTACCCCTCCGACTCCTTGCAGGCCTGCAGGGCCTCGATCGTCCTCGCGATTTCGAAGGCGCCGGGCATGAAGACGAGGGCGTCTCCCGCGCCTCCGCCGCGCACGTGCCGCGCGAAGGCGCCGGCCGCCTGCTCCCACACGGGAGGCGATGCGCCGGTACGCGGCTCCGCGTATTCGATCGTCACGGGGTGCGTCCGCCCCTCGGCATGCAGTCTTGCGCAGGGGCGCAGGTACGCCTCCAGGCGGTCCACGTCCAGCGTCGCCGACATGACGAGAACCCGCAGGTCGGGGCGTCCGCGCTCCTGCAGGTCGAGGGCCCTGGCCAGCGTGACGTCGCTGTACAGGTGCCGCTCGTGGAACTCGTCGAAGATCACGACGGAGACGCCGCGCAGCGACGGGTCCTCGATCGCCTGGCGCAGCAGGATCCCCTCGGTGACGAAGCGGATCCGCGTCCTCGGCCCCGTGACGTCGTCGAAGCGGACCTGGTAGCCGACCTCGGCGCCCAAGGGCACGCCGAGCTCCTCGGCCACCCTCGCCGCGAGCAGCCGCGCGGCCAGGCGGCGGGGCTGCAGGACCACGACCTGGCCCGCATCGAGGAACCCGTTCCGCAGGAGCATCTGAGGGACCTGGGTGGACTTCCCGGAGCCGGTCGGGGCCGTCACGATCGCGCGATTCGTCTCTCGCAGCGACGCGAGGAGGTCCGCCTGCAGGGAGTGGATGGGGAGGAGGTCGGCCATGTCCGGAGCACTGTAGCCGAATTCGGCACGATCGGGAAAGGTCCGGACAGGCTGCAAGTTAGGTGAGGACGCCGCGCGTCGATCCGTCGGGACGGCCGATGCTGGCCGGGCGGCGGACGGCGATCCGTTACCTTTTTCCCCCGCCAACGGAGAACCACTCACTCCTCGAAGACACTGCGAGCCACATCCTACGGATTTTCAAATGATTATGGCTGTTTCGATTCATCCAGAACGCGACTCACATGGCCCATGTCTTGCCCGTCTTGGGATCCCTTGGGGTCGAGCTGGGGGTCCTGGGAAGATGCGTCGATTCATCCTTCACCTCTGTGCGGTCATCGTGCTGACCTCGGCCATGCCCGCGGGCGCCGAGAACCTCCTCGGATACGAGTCGCGCTGGAGGTACGACGCGACGACGACCGACCTGGGCACGGCGTGGCGCGACGCGGCGTTTGACGACTCCGCCTGGCCGACCGGCGACGGCGAGTTCGCGAGCATCTCGTACGTGGATTACCTCGTCCGCACCCGCATGGCCACGGGTCCGACCGGGTACTACTTCCGCACGACGTTCGACATCGCCGACGTCTCGCAGGTCTACTCCCTCCACATGAGGGCGAAGTACAAGGACGGAATGGCGGCGTACATCAACGGCACGCGCGTCGCCCTCATCGGCCTGCCCACGAATCCTACTCGGACCAGCCTCGCGACCGTGCACCGGGACGCCTTCCCGGTCGACTTCGGCTCGCTCCCGACGGGCGTGCTGCGAACGGGGAGGAACGTGATCGCCGTCGAGGTCCACCCTCACGCGGCGCCCCCGGACGCGACCTGGTTCGCGATGGAGCTCTGGACGAACGGGGCGGTGCGCGGCACCCCCGCGATCCGCTTCGGCCCGATCCTGCAGGACGCCAGGCCCGACTCCGTCACGGTGATCTGGGAGACCGAGACGGCGGGAGACGGCCTCGTCGAGTACGGCCTCTCCAGCCGCTTCGGCCAGACGACGCAGGGCGCGGCCGGCGTGACGATGCACCGCGTGCGGCTGACGGGGCTCGTCCCCGCGACGAGGTACCGATTCCGCGTCCGGAGCGGGACGTCGGCGAGCGAGGAGTGCTCGTTCCGGACCGCCCCGCCCTTCCGCCGCCCGTTCCGGTTCGTGGCGACGGGAGACAACCGCGGGCCGAACCTGATCTCCGACAAGGTCGCGCGGCTGGTCGCGCGCGAGAACCCCGATATGGTCCTGACGACGGGCGACCTGACGATGCGCGGCGACACCCGCGACGGGTGGGTGACCGAATTCGACCGCCCGCTCGCGGCGATCCTCAGGAACGCGCCGTTCTACGCCTGCCCGGGGAACCACGACGACGGGTCGAGCTCCTTCTACTATCAGTACTTCGACCCGCCCGACACGGGGACCGCCGACTGGTACTCGTTCGACTACGGCAACGTCCACTTCGTGTCGATCAACTCGAACATGCCCACGGCGCCGGGGAGCGCGCAGTACGCCTGGATCGAGCAGGACCTCGCGGGGACGACGCAGGACTGGATCTCCTGCTTCTTCCACCACCCGCCGTTCAGCGAGGGGGCGCACAACTCGAGCCTCGACATCCGCGCGAACCTGACGCCTCTCTTCGAGCGGTACCGCGTCGACGTGGTCTTCACGGGGCACGACCACGACTACCAGCGCGCCCACATGAACGGCGTGTACTACATCGGAACGGGAGGCGGCGGGGCGCTCCTCGGATTCCGCACGTCGTGGTC
Organism: uncultured Planctomycetia bacterium; assembly: GCA_964649705.1. Taxonomy (GTDB): domain Bacteria; phylum Planctomycetota; class MHYJ01; order WSZJ01; family CAZYRM01; genus CAZYRM01. The sequence continues at coordinate 3,869 of CAZYRM010000025.1, read as the reverse complement.
GATCTGGAACGACTTCTACCTGGCGACGGAGAGCTACTGCGTGATCGACGTCTCGGGCGGGAGGCTCACGCTCCGCGCCTACGACGTACGCGGGGACCGCTGGCTGGACTCCCTGACGCTCACGAAGGACCTGTCGGTCTCGCCGGTGGCGGAGGCGGTCGCCGTCGGCCTCGGGCAGGGAGGCGACGGGCGAATCCAGGCCGTGGGCGACAGCGCGATGGACCTGCAGCACATCGCGTGGGGCCAGGCGGGACAGGCCGCGTACCGCCAGGCGAACGGCGAGACGAGGCCCGCGGCGGCGGACGTGGACGGCGACGGGGCGGACGAGCTGGTCGTCGCCTTCGGGCGGGGCGCGGACGGGTTCCTCCAGGTGATCGAGGGGGTCGACGGGCGGTTCGCGACACGGGCATGGGTCCGGGTGCCGTGGACGGCGTACGACTCGGCGAACGGCGAGACGTGGGCGTCTCGCGTTCAGCTCGACGGAGACTTGGCGGACGAGGTCCTCGTCGGTCTCGGCCAGGGTGGCGCGGGCATGATGGCGCGGTTCGACGACGCCGCGGCGGGACACGCCTTCCTCGGGTGGAGCCAGGTCCCGTGGGCGGCCTACAACGCGGCGAACGGCGAGACGAGGCCCGCCTGTGCCGACATGCGCGGCGGCGGGATCGACTCCTGGGCGATCGGCCTGGGGAGCGGCGGAGGGGGCTGGGTCCCGGTGTTCCACCCGACCGACACGACCCGGCAGAACGTGGGGCGCTGGGCCTGGGCGCGGGTCCCGTGGGCGGCCTACCAGCAGGGCTCGGGGGAGACGCGGGTGGCCTCGGGGGACGTCGACGGTGACGGCCGCGCGGAGCTGGTCGTCGGCCTGGGGCGGACGGGCGCGGGCTGGGTGGCGATCCTGGAGGACGCGACGCTGAACCACCGCTGGCTGACGTGGACGCGGGTCGGTTGGCGCGCGTACCAGTCGGGCGGAGCGGAGACGTGGCCCGCGACGGCGGACACGGACGGGAACGGCACGCACGAGGTGCTCCTCGGACTCGGCAACGGCTCGTCGGGCTGGTGGGAGCAGCGTGGGGAGGCGGCGAACCTCTACGCGCACCGCCGCTGGCGGCAGGTGCCCTGGGCGGCATACAATGGCGCCAATGGGACTACGCACCTCACGCGGACTCGCTAGCGCCCGATCGGGGCTCGATATCAGACATCTGACATCAGATACCAGACATCAGATAGGATCTGGACCCCCACCGGATTCCGGGTCCTATCTGATGTCTGGTATCTGATGTCAGATGTCTGATATCGGGTACATGCGCCTGCATCTCTCCATCAGCCTCCCGTTCTTCCTCCTCCTCTGCGCCGTGCACGCGCTTGCCGACGGGGAGGCGTCGCTCGCACGCGCAGAGCGCCTGCGCGACGAGGGACGAGACGACGAGGCGCTCGCGGCGGCGCGAGAGGCCCTCTCGTCCGACGCCTCCGCCGACGTGAAGGCCCGCGCGCAGTACCTCGTCGCGTTCATCCTGGACTTCCGCAAGCGCGACCGAGGCGCCGCGCTGGACGCCTATCGCGAGTTCCTCGCGCGCTGGAGGCACCCGCGCCTCACCGACATCGTCCGCGCGCGCGTCGCGGAGCTGGAGCGGATGCTCGCGGGCCCCGACGCCGACCTCCTCCGCGCCATCGAGGACCTCTCGCGCGGCTTCTCGACGCTGGATCCGACTCCGGCGATCCAGTCGTTCCGCTACGACCTTCAAGGCCGCGCCGACTCCCCCATCGTCGCGCGCGGCTGGGAGCTGCTCGGGGACCTGCAGACCGACGAGCGCGTGAAGGACTGGGACGGTGCACTCGATGCGTATGGCCGGGCGGAAGGGATGGAGTCGGACGCCCGTCGACGGGAGGACCTGGGAAACAAGATCGCACACGCGGCGATCGAGCGGCGCCGCGTACGGCTCTACCACGCCGGCGTGGCCGTCCTCGCCCTCGTCCTCTCGGCGACGGCGATGCTCCTCACGCGGCGGGACGGCCGGCTGCGGGCCTCCCACGTGTTGGCGACGCTGTTGCCGTGGGCCCTGCTCACGGGGGCGTTCTGGGCGCTCCAGCAGCTCGAGGCCCGCGAGGACCCCGAGAACCCGATGACGACGGGACGCATCGCCCTCTTCGCCGCCCTTTCGCTCGTCCCGGTCGTCTGCTCGGCGCTCCTCTCGCGCTCGCTGGGCCGCTCGGGCAGGCTCTGGGTCCCCGTGGCCAGCCTCCTCGCCATGCTTGGATTGATCGCCGTCTTCTGTCATCATTTCGACTACTTCCACCTCTTCGGGTTGTAGCGAGGCCCATGGAACCAGACCTCTCCAAGCTCCCGCCGATCTGGGAGCGGATCGCGCGCGAGGCTCCGACGCCGAGCGGCAAGCCCTCCCGCGGCAAGGTCCTCGCGGTGAAGCTGGGGTACAATCCGAACTCGAGCAGCATCGGCACGGCCACCTCCGTGCTCCTGTGGGGCATGCTCGCCGGATACACACTCTTCAACCTCCTCTCCGCGATCGTCATTTCACGGGCCTCGACGGAATCGGAAGGCGAGCCGCGCAGCGGCAGCTCGTCCTGAGTCTTCTCGCCTTGGAACTCTGTTGAGAACTGCGAGTTGAAAACTGAGAATTCCGTCCGCTATCGCTTCGAGGCCTTCGGAGGCATCCTGGCCCTCGAAGACCCTCCCCTCGTCGCGTTCGTCGACGAGGAGTTCATGCGCGAACGCGGTCTGGGCCCCTCCGCGCTCTGGGGCACCGCCCGCAAGCACCTGACCGCGCCGATCGAGGCCCACTTCGCGACGACAAACGCCTGCAACTTCCGCTGTCCGGGGTGCTACATGGCCTCCGGGCGCAAGATGGACGGGGAGTACGACACGGCAGGGGCCCGGCGCGTCCTCTCGACGCTCGCGGCGCAGGGGGTCTTCCACGTCGCGCTCGGCGGGGGCGAGGCGACCCTGCGCGAGGACCTCTTCGAGATCGCGGCCCACGCACGGTCCGTCGGAATCGTCCCGAACCTGACGACGAACGGCACGCTCGTCTCCGAGGCGAACGCGGCGCGCTTCCGCGTCTTCGGCCAGGTCAACGTGAGCGTCGACGCGGTGGGCGCCGAGGCCGACCGCACGCGCGACCCCGGGACGCTCGACGCCTCGGTCCGCGCCCTCCGCCTCCTGCGGGGCGCCGGCGTCGCGGCCGGGATCAACTGCGTCCTGCATCGGCACAACTTCGACCGGATGGGCGACGTCGTCGCCCTCGCCGCCGAACTCGGCCTCGCCGAGGTCGAGTTCCTCCGCTACAAGCCCGCGGGGCGCGGGAAGGAGCGCTACCACGAGATGAAGCTCCTCCCCGAGCAGGGCCAGGCCCTCCTCCCGACGATCCTGAAGCTCCTCGAGAGGCACCGCGTCGAGCTGAAGGTCGACTGCTCGTTCGTCCCGTTCCTCGCGGCGCACGCCCCGCCGCTCGAGCTCCTCCAGCGCTTCGGCGTGTACGGCTGCGAGGCGGGAAACGTCCTCCTCGCCGTCCGCCCCGACGGTCGCCTGTCGGGCTGCAGCTTCATCGAGGAGACCTGCGGCCGCGTGGAGGGGCTCCCCGAGGCCTGGGAGGGCGCCGCGCAGTTCCGCGCGTTCCGCTCCTGGACGGAGGCCGCTCCCGAGCCGTGCAGCTCCTGCCCGTACCTCTCGGTCTGCCGCGGGGGGTGCCGCGCCGTGGCGATCTTCGCCGGAGGAGGCTTCGCCGAGCCCGACCCCGAGTGCCCGCGCGTGCTCGCCCACCGCGCCGCAGGCGAGGGTGCGAGCCGATGATCTTCGCGGAGGCCCTGGCGCGGCCGCTCCTCGTCCTCCACGCGGTCCTCGCGGCCGCGACCGCGGG
>CAZYRM010000024.1:34705-55490 GCA_964649705.1 uncultured Planctomycetia bacterium | reverse complement strand
ACGAGCACGAGAACGATTTCGAGCCCGATTACGAGCACGCCACCGCCACCGAAGCAGCCTCCCCCGTCGCGTTCTGTAACGATGTAGGACCAGGCGCGCGGACGGGATCCGGCCAACGCGATGCCCCGGCTGTCGTTCGGACATGGGAGGCGGTCTCGGTGGAGAAGCGACGATCCGTCCGATATACTCAGTAGGCCTGCCGGGGCCAGGGAGGGTGACCATGTCGATCCGAATCGCACTGCCTGTCCTTCTCTCCGCGCTCGCCGTCTCGGCCGAGGTGGTCGATCTCGCCTCCTCCCTCGATCCCGGGCGCGCCGAGCGCCTCGTGGGCCAGTGGACCTACGATGTCTGGAACGCGGGGATGCCGCCCGGCGGCGGGACGATGACCGTGACGGGGCGCAAGGAGGGCGAGGGGTACCTCGTCGAGTCCAGCCTCCACATCCCCGACGAGGTCTCGGGCCTTGTCTTCGTCGGCGAAGCGCTCGCGCTCGGCAAGGACCTCCGGCCGACGGGGTACAGCAGGTCGAACTTCATCGGGGAGGGAGCGAGCCAGGTCGAGGTCTCCAGCCTCGCCGTGAGCTGGGGCCCCTCCGGGGCGGAGGCCAGGATCGGCGCCAAGACCCACGCGCTCGACGCGGCGACGCTCCCCGACGCGGTCCTCCCGCACTGGCTCGCCCTGGCGCCGCTCGACCCAGCGCGGGCGTATCGCACGACCGTCCTCTCCTTCGCCGGCGGCGTCCACGCCGCGACCGCGATGGTCCGGTGCGACGGGACGCGCGAAGACGGGGGAACGACGTCAACGCGGTGGTCGCTCCGCCCGACGCACGAGGACCCCTCGGCCGAGATGAAGTGGTGGGTCGACGCGGAGGGCGTGGTCGCCTTCCGTTGCGGCTCCTGGCAGGGGGTGAGGAGAGGGACATCGTCCGCCGCGCTGCCGATCGACGGCGACCTCGACCCCAAGGTCACCTTCCGGATGACGCCCGAGTCCGCGTCGGAGGGGGCGGAGGTGAGGCACTTCACGTTCGAGGACGCCACGTACCGGCGCGGCGCGGTCGTCGCGATGAAGACGCAGTACACGACCGACGAGAGCGCCCACGGGCGCGTGATGGACGTGGGGCGAGGCGACCGCGTGGTGGCCCTCGTCCGCCACTTCTCGCTAGGGAACCCGACCCAGGAGGGGGACGAGTGGAGCATCACGCTCGCGCTCTCGCTCCCGGGCGTCGAGGCGGGGAAGTCGTACGACCTGGCGAGCGGCGAGGCGGAGGGGATCCTGCACTACGGGTCGCGCGGTCCGCAGACGCCGGGGGAGCTGATCTCGCGGTTTGCGACGGGCAAGGTCAAGGTGCTGGCCGTCGATGGGCCCACGGTCGAGCTCGAGCTCTCGCTGACGTTCGAGGGCCAGGTGATCGGCGCAACCGTCGGGAAGTGCCGGTTCGACGTGCAGGGCGGGGTCGAGGCGGAACTCTCGGAGTAGGGCGAGTGGCGGAACTGGCAGACGCGCAGGATTTAGGATCCTGTGGGGCAACTCGTGGGGGTTCGACTCCCCCCTCGCCCATCCGCCGAACGGCATGACATCGGCCCTTGACGCCCTGAATGGGACCGGGTAGCTTGACCCTCGGCCCCGCCAGGGTCGCCGGCCCCACGCCGGCGAGGTGGCGACGTGGCCGACCTCACCCCTCCAGACCGCGATCCGATCCCCAACCCCCTCGGCTGGATCCCCATCGCCCTCGCGGGCTGGCTCGTGCTCTTCGCCGGATACGAGACCCTCGAGCGCAGCCTCCTCGCCGATGCGGGCCCCGCCCTCCTCCACGCGCTCCACATCCTGCGCGGCACCGTCACCTCGTTCCTGCTCGCCGGCCTCGTCGCGTGGAGCATCCTCCGCAACCGCCCCTCGGCCCCCGCACCGACGGCGGGCCTCCGCGGCATCCTCTCCCGCACCCAGGCCGAGGAGCTGCGCGTCCAGGCCGCATGGATCATCCGCCTCCGCTGGCTCGCCATCCTCGGCGTGCTCGCGACGACGTTCCTCTGCCGCTTCACGCTCGGCGTCATTTCCCCCGACTCCGCCCTCGCCCTCGCCCTGGTCGCCGGCGGGATGACCGTCGCCAACGCGCGCTTCGCCACCATGTCGTCCCAGCAGCTCTCCGGCCTCCGCGTCGCCTTCACGCAGGTCTTCCTCGACCTCGTCGCGCTCACGCTCATGCTCCACTTCGCGGGCGGCCTCCGGAACCCCTTCTTCGTGTTCTACCTCTTCCACATCGTCATCGCCGGGATCCTCCTCGGCCGCGGAGAGACCTACGTCGTGGGCGGGCTCGCCGTGGCCCTCTTCAGCGGGATGGTCCTCCTCCAGGGGTCCGGCCTCGTGCGCGACTACCCGCTCCTCCTCCCGGGCGCGTCCCCTCCCTTGCGCGAGCGCTGGGTCGAACTTGCCGGCGTCCTCGCCGCGTTTACCGGGGCGGCCGGGTGCACGGCCTACTTCAGCACGACGATCATGTCGAAGTTGCGCGCGCGCAACGCCGAGGTGCTCGACGCCAGCCTCCTCGTCGCGCAGGAGCGGATGAAGATGGAGGACATCGTCCGCAGCGTCGGGGCCGCGCTGCTCGTCCTCGACCCCGAGGACCGAATCCTCTGGGCCAACGACGCGGCGCGGGAGTGGTTCGGGGAGGGGCTCGTCGGCCTCCCGTGCCACGAGCGCGTCTGGCGCTGCGAGTCCCCCTGCGGCCCGTGCCCGCGCGCCGGCGCCGTGCCCGGGGCGATGGAGCGCTCGCTCGTCCTCGGCGGCCGCAACCGACACTTCCTCGTGAGCTGCAGCCCGATCCAGGGCCCCGACGGCCGGGTCGATCAGGTCCTCTCGCTCATCCAGGACGTCACGCGCGCGAAGGAGGTCGAGCTCAACCTCCTCCAGACGGACAAGATGGCGGCCGTCGGGCAGCTCGCCGCGGGGATCGCGCACGAGATCAACAACCCGCTCGCCGTCGTGGCCAGCTCCACCGAGATCCTCGCGGACTTCCTCGCCGCGGGGGACGCGCCGCGCGAGGCCATCGAGCGTCACCTCAAGCGGATCGAGGAGAACGTCTTCCGCTGCAAGGAGACCGTCGACAACCTGCTCGCGTTCGCGCGGCAGGGGGACGACGGGTTCGAGGAGGTCGACGTCCGGACGCTGCTCGACTCGACGATCGACCTGGTCGAGGCGAGCGCGCGGGCGAAGGGGAGGCGCGTCGTGCGCGCCTATGCGGAGGCCTCCCCGCGCCTCGCGCGGAGCCGCGGGTGGCGGATCCAGCAGGTCGTCCTCAACCTCGTACTGAACGCCCTGGACGCGACCGCCGAGGGAGGGACCGTCACCGTCGCCGCGCGACAGGAGGGTGACGGCGTGGAGCTCTCGGTCGAGGACGACGGCGGCGGGATCGCCCCCGAGGACCTCGGGCGCCTCTTCGAGCCGTTCTTCACGACGAAGGGCGTGGGGAAGGGGACCGGGCTCGGCCTCCACCTGAGCCACCGCATCGTGGAGTCGATCCGCGGGCGGATCGACGTGGAGAGCGCGCCGGGGAAGGGCGCACTGTTCCGTGTGTGGCTCCCCTCCGACGCCGCGGGCGAGACCGTCGCGGCCGGCGCCGCTTCGGAGGACGCGCTTGCCCATCGGACCGGCGGGGTCCGCGAGGGAGGGGAGGCGCGCGCGTGACGGGCCATCCTACCGTGCTCCTGGTGGACGACGAGGTGCAGTTCCGCGCGAACGTCGCGGAGCGCCTCGCATCGCGGGGGTACTCCGTGGTGGAGGCGGGGAACGCGGCGGAGGGGTTCGCCGCCGCGCAGGCGCACACCGTGGACGTGGCGCTCGTCGACCTGATCATGCCCGACGAGGACGGTCTCTCGCTCCTGGGGAGGCTGAAGGGGCTCGACCCGCTCGTGGAGGTGATCCTCGTGACCGGGCAGGCCTCGATCGAGACGGCCGTGGAGGCGATGCGGAGGGGGGCCTATCACTACGTCACGAAGCCGGTCCGACTGCGCGAGCTGGAGCTCGTCCTGGAGCGGGCCGTCGAGAAGGGGAGGCTCGCCCAGCAGAACCGCGCGCTGTCGGCGGAGCTGCGTCGGCGCCGGGACGGCGGGCCGGAGGAGATGGTCGCCGTGTCGAGGGCGATGCTCGACGTGGTCCGCCAGGCGGAGAGGCTCGCCTCGACCGACTCGACCGTGCTCATCGAGGGGGAGACCGGGACGGGGAAGGAGCGGATCGCCGAGCTGATCCACAGACGCTCGGCCCGCGCCGCGAGGACCTTCTCCGTGCTCAACTGCGGCGCGCTGACGGAGACGCTCGTCGACGCGGAGCTGTTCGGCTGCGAGAAGGGGGCGTTCACCGGGGCCACGGAGACGAGGCCGGGGGTCGTGGAGGTCGCGGACGGGGGGACGCTCCTGTTGGACGAGATCGCCGACCTCGGGGCGCCCGCGCAGGTGAGGCTGCTGCGATTCCTCGAGAAGGGGGTCTTCCGCCGCGTGGGGTCGTCGCGGGAGCAGACGGTCGACGTCCGCGTGCTGGCCGCGACGCACCGGGACCTCGCGCGGGAGGTCGCCGAGGGCAGGTTCCGGGAGGACCTGTTCCATCGGTTGTTCGTCTTCCGCCTGCGGATCCCTCCGCTCAGGGAGCGGCCCGAGGACATCCTCCCGCTCGCCAGGCACTTCCTGACGCGGCTGGCGGGCCCGACGGCGGCCCCGTCGATCTCGGAGGACGCGGGACAGGCGCTCCATCGGCACCACTGGCCGGGAAACGTCAGGGAGCTGTCCCACGCCGTGGAGCGGGGGCTGCTAGAGTCGCGCCTGGCGGGGGAGGCGGAGTTGAGGCCCGAGACGCTGGGGCTGACAGGCGGGGCGGCGTCGGGGAGCGACCTCCTCACGCTCGCGGAGGCGGAGCGCAGGCACATCGAGAAGGTCCTCCGCCTCGTGGGGGGGAACCGCCAGCGGGCCGCGGACGTCCTTGGCGTCACGGAGAGGCACCTCTACCGCCTGCTCCGGCGATCGGGCCACCCTGACGCGCCGGTCAGGCCATCCTGACCTGTCGGTCCGTCCGATTCGACTCGGGTCGAGGACGTGCCATCCCGTCCGATCGGTCGCAACCCGATGCGCGTGCGCGTCATCGGTTCGTCCGTAGGGACTGCCACGCGGATCCCGTCGGCTGGCACGCGGATTGATGAGTTAACCGCCACACACGGCCCCGGCCAGTCGCGCATCCGCGCTTGTTCGGTCGGGCCCGAGGCGCGCACGCAACCGATAGGACTCGTCCTGACGGGACACGAGCCCCCTCCCCGTCGCCAGGGACAGAACGCGAACGCCTCCGGCTAGAACCTCCCAGCGCTGGGCTCCGCCCCGGTCCGCACGACGGCCGGCGCGACGCGCTCGCGGAGGGCGACGACGTGCGGGCGCTTCCCAGCGGACTTCGCCGCCGAGGTCAGGTATCGCCCCACGACGGCCGGGACGAACCTCGGCTTGCGCACGCCCGGCGCGGGCGGCGTCGGCTTGTAATTCTCGAACTTCGCGGTGACGATCGGGATGGCCTCCTCCATTCCCTCCTTGACCTCCCACATCGACACGATCGGGAAGAACTTCGCGAAGAGCATGTAGAGGAAGGCGAACGCCGCGATGCAGCCCGCCGTGATCCCCCACTCCGTCAAGGTCGGGGTGTACAGGCCGTCCGGCCACGGAAGCCGCGGGTGCATCAGCGTCGGCACGACGATCAGGTACCTCTCGAGCCACATCGCGACCAGGATGAGCACCGAGGCGACCATCAACCAGGGAATGGTGCGCCCGCGACGGAACATGAGGATGATGGCGGGGAGAATGAAGCCCCCCCCGATCATGCCCCAGAAGGGGATGGCGTACTTCCCCGTCACCTTCTCCATGACCGGGGACATGATGGACGGCTCGTTGCCCGTGATCTCCACGAGGTAGATGTTGAACGTGAAGTAGATCATCAGGAGGGTCATCAACAGGAGGACGAGCGCGAGGTTGTTGAAGTGGATGTCCTTCATGATCCACTCGAGGCGGTAGGCGCGACGGATGATGGCCATCGCGATCATGAGCGCGGCGATCCCCGAGAAAATCGCCCCCACGACGAAATAGGGGCCGAAGATCGTGCTGTGCCAGCCGGGCTGGAGGGTCGTGGCAAAGATGTACGAGACGACCGTGTGGACGGAGATCGCGATCGGGATGATCGCGATGGCCATGAAGGAGATCCCCTTCTCCAAGTAGTGCTTCTGCCGGGCGGTGCCGGTGTACCCGAGGGCGAGCAGGCGGTACAGCGGCACGAGCCCGACGCCACGGTCCCGCAGGATGGCGACGTCGGGGATGAGGGGCAGGTAGAGGTAGATCAGGCTCCCCGACAGGTAGACGCTGATGCAGCAGACGTCCCAGAGGATCGGGGATTGGAGGCGGCCGTAGAGCATGACGTTGAGGAGGCGGTCCGGGCGCCCCAGGTCGATGAGCACCGACATGGCGCCGAAGATCAGCGCGAAGACCGTGATTACCTCCGCGCACCGGGTAATCGGCCTCCGCCACTCCGCGCCGACGACCCGCAGGATGGCCGAGATGAGCGTCCCGGCGTGGCTGATTCCGATGAAGAAGACGAAGTTGGCCATGTACACGCCCCAGTAGAGGGGGCGGTTCATGCCCGTCGTCACCAGCCCGAAATAGAATTGGCGGACGTAGCAGTAGAGCCCGAACGCCACCACACAGAGCAGGAGCGACGCGGCGAGGTAGAACCTCCACCCCGTCCGCCGCATGGGCGCAATGACGCCGTTGTCCACCCAGGTTGCGTTCATTCCCTCCATTTCGCCTCCCTGAGGTAGATCACCTTCGGGTGGGTCCCGAGCTCCTCCTCGAGGCGGTGAGCCCGAGGGCTCCGCTCGAGTCGCGAGACCTCCGAGTCGGGGTCGGCGAGGTCGCCGAAGACGATGGCGTCCGCGGGGCAGGACTGGGCGCAGGCGGGCAGCTTCCGCACATCGGCGTCGGTCAGCTCGCGTCCCTCGTTGCGCACCGTCTCCTTGATGGCCCGGATCCGCTGATGGCAGAAGGTGCACTTCTCCACCACGCCCTTGGGACGGACCGAGACTTCCGGATTCCGGCGCTGCTCGTCCGCGGCCGAGAACCTGGGGGTCTCCCAGTTGAAGTAGCGGCGCGTGTAGGGGCAGGCCGCGGTGCAGAAGCGGCAGCCGATGCAGCGCGCGAAGATCTGCGCGACGATTCCCTCTTCGCTGATGTGGGTCGCGCTCACCGGACAGACCTTGACGCACGGCGGGTTTTCGCAGTGGTTGCACGGGACCGGCATGAACTGCGCTCGCAGGTCGGGGTACTCCCCCTCGCGAACGGCCATCATGTCCATCCAGAAGATGGGGCGGCCGAGGAGCGCCTGCTCCGGTCCGGCGATGGGGACGTTGTTCTCCTGGCGGCACGCCACCGCGCAGGCCTGGCACCCCGTGCAGCGGTCCAGGTCGATCACCATTCCCCACTTCCGCTTGCGCACGGGCGCGGCGGGCTCTTCCGCGACGGCCGGCACGGCGGCGAGGCAAAGCCCCGCGACGGCCCCGAGGGCGGCGCCCAGAAACTCGCGACGGGAGGGGGGCTCGGGCGGAGTCCCCTGGACGGTCTCCATCAGACACCTTCCTTCTGGATGCGGGCCCGGGTCCCCTGCATGGAGAAGATGCCGGCCAGGGGGTCGCTCAGGTTCGCGAGGAGCCCGAACCCGCCCGGGATCGCCGTTGCATCCGGGTCGACCGGCCAGGGTCCGCCGCCCAGCGGCATGGCGACCGTGCCCGGACGGATGCCGGGCAGGACGATCGCGATCAGGCTTCGTTTTCCCGCCGGCGTCTCGACCCGCACGACGTCGCCGTCCTGTACGCCGAGCTTCGAGGCGTCCTCCGTCGACAGCTCCACCCGCTCCTGCCACGTGTGGATCCCGCCCATGGGGAGTTCCATCAGGAATCCCACGTGGCGCGAGCCGCCCTCGGTGTAGCCGATCCCGCGGTAGGGGAGCAGGGTGAACGGGTATCTCTCCGCATCCCCCGCGAAGGCCTGGGGCTCCCAGTGGGGCAGGCAGAGGTCGTCGCCGCGCGTGCGGACCCCGCGCGCATCCAGGCTGGAGTCGAAGCCACCGTCCCCGGGCACGACCTTCGCCAGCCGGGCGGCGATCGCCTGGGAGAAGAACTCGAACTTGCCCGAGGGGGTGGGGAAGGCCGTGTCCCACTTCTCGAAGGGATACTCGGTGGCCCAGGCCCCTCCGTCCTTCGCGAGCTTCTCTACCTTCGCGACTCCCTCGAGCTGCTCCTCGAGGGCCTTGCGATAACCGTCCCAGGGGAACGCGGCGGCGACCGGCCCTCCGAGCGCCCGGGCGAGCCGCACGATGACCTCGCCCGTCGCGAGCGTGTCGTGCAGAGGCGACACGACCGGCTGCCTGAGCCCTACGAGCGGGTGACCGTCGCTCGGAACGGGATCGACGAGCTCCCACTTCTCCAGGTAGTTCTGGTCCGGGAGCACGTAGTCCGCCCACAACGTCGACTCGTCCGGGAAGGGGGAGAAGCTGACGACGAGCGGGATGCGGCGGATGGCCTCGGCCCAGCGCCGCCCTTCGGGCTTCGAGAAGACGGGGTTCGAGCGGTAGAGGAAGAGGGCGTTCGCGGGGTAGGGGGTCCCCGAGAGGATCGCCTCCGGGAGCGCCTGGACGCGGCCGCGGGCGAGGGGGCAGGCATCGGTCCCGGCCCCATCGAGCCGCGGCGCCGTCAGGCCCTTCCGGGCGACGTCATCCGGCTCGACGTCCTTCCAGGCTTTGAGCGGGAAGGGCCGCTGCACGAGCATGCCGCCCGGCTTCTCCAGATTCCCCAGGAGGGCGTTCAAGGCGTGGATCGACATGGCGGTACCAAGACCGTTCGTGGCCGCGGCGGCGCCGCCGTCGGCCAGGGCGATGGCCGGGCGGTGCTCCGCCATCTCGCGCGCCAGGCGCTCGATCGTCTCCACAGGGACGCCCGAGATCCCCGCCACCTTGTCCGGGGGATAGTCGCGCGTCACGAGGTCGCGGTAGCCGCGGTGCTTCGTCCCCGCCGCGTCGGCCCAGTCCTCGAACCCGAAGGTGTGCTGCGCGACGAAGTCCTTGTCGTAGAGGCCTTCGCGAATGAGGACGTGGGCGATCCCGAGCGCCAACGCGCCGTACGTCCCGGGCTCGATCCCGATCCACTCGTCGGCCTTGGCGGCGGTCGCGGAGAACCGCGGAGAGACCTGCACGAACTTCACGCGCTTCCCGGGCGTCCCGCGGCGCATGTGGCTGGAGGCCCGCGTGAGGTGGATCGACTGGCACCAGGACTCGAACAGGCTTGCGCCGAGCCCCAGCACGTACTGCGTCGCCCGCCAGTCGTAGGCCGGCAGCTCGGGCACGCCATGCATGTAGGTCATCGCGAGGACCTTGCCGCCGTCGGACGTGGAGCGGTGGTCAACGTGGTTGGGGCTGCCGAACGCCTGCAGGAACCGGCTCCACAGGCGGGGGACCGGGCCGCGCGGCTCGCCGTCCACCACGAGCAGCGTGTGAGCCTCGCCCCGCGTACGCAGCTTCCCGAGGCTGGCGGCCACGTCGCTGATCGCCTCGTCCCAGGAGACCTGCTTCCAGCGTCCCGACCCGCGCTCGCCATCGCGCTTGAGAGGCGCCTGAATCCGGTCGGGGTGGTAGAGCGTGAGGAGCCCCGATTGCCCCTTGGGGCCGAGGCCGCCCTGGTTGATCGGGTGCTGGGGAAGGCCGTCGAGCTTGATCGCCCGCCCCTCGCGCACGCGGACCTGGATGCCGCAACCGGCGGGGCACATGCCGCAGGCGCTCGTGACCCGCCGCTCCTCCCCGCGCGCCCAACCCGGGGGCACGCTGGAGGCCGGCGCCGGCCCCTGGTACTTGCCGCAGCCGACCAGTGCGCACGCCCCCGCGGCGACCAGCAGCTCCCGTCTCGTGAGGTCCGCCATCACACCCCGTCCTACTTGTGGCAGGCCACGCAGTCCTGGCTCGCTTGCTTCGTCTTGTGGCACCCGATGCAGCCGTCCATCGAGAACACGGTGACCGTGTCGGGGGGCGTCGTCCTCCCCGCCACGTCGCCGTGGCAGCGCTTGCAGTCCATCCCCCCGTACCGCACGTGCGCAGGGTGCGTGAAGTACACGTGGTTCGGCAGCGTGTTGATCTGCGTCCACGGCAGGTCCTTCCCGCTTGCGAGGATCTCCCGCAGCTTCTGCTCCTCGGCGGCCGTGGTCAGGGCCTTCTCGCCGTGGCACGACTTGCACACCGACGCGCTCGGGATCCCCGCGATGTTCCCCTTCCACGCCCCGCCGTGGCAGCCGAGGCACGCCCGCACGGCCTGGCGGTCGCGCGTCTTCTGGTCCTGCAGAGTCTCGTGGCACGACGCGCAGTCGGGCTTGTCCGAGAGCGTGTCATGGCACGCGCTGCATTCGCCCCGCACCAGCTCCTCCGGCGCCTCGTCGAGGCCCAGGTTGTCCAGGTGCATCTTCACCTTCTCGTCGCGGTGCCGTCCCGACACGAAGTGGGAGACGTGCGACTTGTGCGAGAAGGAGATCGGCTGCTCCACCTGGACCTTGACCTCCTCCTCGTCGCATCCCGCGAGGAGGGCGGCGAGGAGGGCCGGGATCAGGGGCGCAAGCGTTTTCGCTTTCATGTCGATCGCTCCCGCTGCGCCTACCGGGTCACCTTGGCCCCGTCCCCCCTGCCGAGGGCGGCCAGGCCGGCGTACGCGCCGACATTCATGGCCTCCGCCATCCCGGAGGGGACCACCATGAGCGTCGTCTTCTCCTTCATCCCCTCGTACAGGAGGTTGAGGCTCCGGAGCTGGAGGGCAACCGCGTTGTTGTGGTACGCCTCCGCGGCCTCGGAGAACTTGCGGGAGATGGCCACCTCGGCGTCGCCGAGGATGATGCGGGCCTGCTTCTCCCGCTCGGCCTGCGCCTGGCGGGACATCGCGTCCTCGAGGGCGAGCGGGATCACGACATCGCGGATTTCCACGGCGATGATCGTGATTCCCCACTCGTGCGTCCTCGTGACGATCAGCTTCTGCAGCTCCACGTCGATCGCCTCCCGCCCCGTGAGCATGCGGGCGAGGTCGGTCTTCCCGATGATGTCCCGGAGGGCGGTCTGGGCGGCCCACGCGACCGCCTCGCAGTAGTTCTCCACCTTCAGCGCGGCCTTTTCGGCGTCGGCGACGGCCCAGAAGAGGACCGCGTCGACGTTCACGGGGACCGTGTCGGAGGTGAGCGTCTTCTCGGCGGCGAACCCCGTCGCCCGGACCCGCGAGTCGACCCAGGTGGTGACGCTGTCGATGAACGGGATCACGCCGAAGAGGCCCGGTCCCTTGAGGCCCCGGAACCTCCCGAGACGAAGGACGACCGCCTTCTCCCACTGTTTGGCGACGCGCGGAGCGAACGCGAGGAAGGCCCCGGCCGCGAAGCCGAACGCCGCCACGGGGGCGCGCTCGATCCAGGTCAGGTTGGAGAGGAGGGCGGCGCCCGCGACCCCGCCCGCAACGATCCCGAACACGATCAGGCCGACGACGTTCAGTCCGATCTTCTCGTTTCGGCTGCCAAAGGCCTCGGCCTCTGTCGCCATGGTGCTACCTCCCTTGGGGTGACGGGGGACTGGGGTCCGGCGGGGCCTGCCCAGAATCTCGCATGTAGCCTGTCACGGTCCGCTGCAGCTCGCGGGCCCAGAGGGCCTGGACCTGGAGCAGTCGGCGGCCGACCACCTCGGAGACGTGCCGCGTGAAGGCGTAGCCGATGCGCGGCTCCGATTCGAAGACCGCCTGCAGCTCGTTGCGGGGGAACCCCGCGAGTTCGGTAGGCTCGACCGCGCGGGCCGAGAGGGTGAAGCGGAACGGCTTGACGAGCGCGGACCAGCCCAGCACGGAGACAGGGGTCTTCGACTCCACCGCCACCTCGCGCACCGCGCTGCCGAACATGAGCGGGAAGGAGAGCTCCATCTTCCCCGAGAGGACGACGTACAGGCGGTCGGCGTGGTCGCCGAGGAGGAAGAGGCACTCCCCGCGCTCCAGGCGGTGCTGGCGCGCGACCGTGAGGAGGCGCGTCGTCTGCGCCTCCTCCAGGGTCTCGAAGATCTCCGCCCGCTTGAGGACCTCGGTATCCATATCTCGTCCCAATTCGCTGCCCCGGGCCCGCCTACTTCGAACCGGCTCGGCGGTAGAGGTTCTCGACGGAGGGCTGAGAGACGAACTCATCGACCATCCGCTGCTCGGCGTCCAGGTGGACCTGGACCCTCACCCGCACCGCCTCGCGCTGCGCCTCCGGAACGCGGTCCTGCTCGAGCTTCGGGCTCTTGGACAGGAAGCGGGCGACGTAGAGGTCGTCCGGCCACCCCTCCACGGACTCCAGCGCCTTCTTCGCGCGCTCCTCCTCGATCCCCTTGTATCCGAAGAAGAGGATCGCCGTGATGGACACGAACAGGAACGCCAGGAACCCAGCGAGCAGGATGCCTTCCATCGCCCACCTCCAACACTCAAAGAAGACTGCCCTGAACGGGGAACAATAACGCAAGTCCCGATCCAGGAATCGCAGCATATCGCAACCTGCGCGGCAGCAATCCATTGCGACGACTGAAACAGACTCGCCACTTGGGCAGGCGGTGACGGATTGTCACCCCAAGAGAGGAGGTATGACGCAACCGACGCGAGGGACTTCTGTTGTGCTTTGGACGGAGTGTCAGTCGGATTGCGCGGAGTCCGACGGCGAAGCGGGCACGTGGCGCGCGGCCTCCCCGTACTTCTTGAGGAGCCGATAGAGGTTCCTCAGGCTGATCTGGAGGAGCTGGGCGGCGCGGGCCCGGTTGCCGCCCGTCCGCTCCATGACCGAGAGCACGTGACGCCGCTCCACCTCACGCAGCGGGAGGTCGATCGACTCGGTCGCCGCGCCCGCCGCGGTGAGCTGGGGTGGGAGGTCCTCGATCCCCATCACGTCGCCGTCGGACAGGATCATGATCTGCTCGAGGACGTGGATCAGCTCGCGCACGTTCCCGGGCCAGCGGTAGCCGACGAGGGCCACCATCGCCTCCGGGCTGAACCGCCTCTCGCGCGAGTACCGGACGTTGGACTTGGCGACGAAGTGGTCGATGAGGGCGCGCACGTCCTCGGGCCGCTCGCGGAGAGGGGGGATCTCGATGGCGAGCGGGGCGAGACGGAAGTAGAGGTCCTCTCGGAACTGCCCCTTCGCGACGGCCTCGCGGAGGTTCCGGTTCGTCGCGGAGACGACGCGGACGTCGACGCCGATCTCGCGCGTCCCGCCGACGTGCCGGAAGCGGCCCGTCTCCAGGACCCTCAGGAGCTTCGCCTGCACCTCGGGGCTCATCTCTCCCACCTCGTCGAGGAAGGCCGTCCCACTGTGGGCGACCTCGAAGAGCCCGTGCTTCAGGCGCGCGGCCCCCGTAAAGGCCCCCTTCTCGTGGCCGAAGAGCTCCGACTGGAGCAGGTTCTCGTGGATCGCCGCGCAGTCCACGACCACGAACGGTCGGTCGCTCCGCCGGCTCCGAGAGTGGATCAGCCTCGCGACCATCTCCTTCCCGACGCCCGTCTCGCCGAGGATGAGCGTCGTCGACTCCGTCGGCGCGATCCGCTCGATCGCCTGCATCATCTTGTGGAAGGCGGGGCTCCTCCCGACGAGCTGCGCTCCGACGTCGGGGCTCGAGTAGCCGTCCTCGAGGACTCGCTGGCGCTCGACCAGTCGGACGTGCTCCTGCGCCTTCTGGATCGCCATCTCGACGCGGTCGAGTGGGCACGGCTTTTCGAGGTAGTCGTAGGCCCCCAGGCGCGTCGCCTGGATGGCCGTGTCGATCGTCCCGTGCCCAGTGAGGACGATGACGCCGCCGCGGACCTCGGCCTCGCGCAGCTTCTTGAGCACGTCGATGCCGTCCATGTCCGGGAGGCGCAGGTCGAGGAGGATGGCGTCGAGGTCGGCGCGCGGCGCCTGCGCGAGGGCCGCCTGGCCCGACTCGGCGGTCGTCACCAGGTAGCCTCGCCGAGACAGCTCCGTGGACATCACCCTGCGGAACGTCTCGTCGTCGTCGACGAGGAGGACGCGCGCCGTCTTCCGTGTGGTCGTCATCCCGTCACCCCCGAGGCGCGGCGGAACACCACGTCGAAGCACGACCCCCGGCCCGGCGCGCTGTCCGCGAGCACGACGTCGCCGCCGAACCGACGGATGAACTGGCGGGAGAGGAAGAGGCCAATCCCGGTCCCGCCCTTGCGTCCGGTGCGGAACGGCTCGAAGAGGTGGACCTGCGCCGCCTCCGCGAGACCCCGCCCGGTGTCGCGGACGCTCAGGCGCACGTCCTTGCCGTTCCGGAAGCCGACGCTCACCTTCCCGCCGGGGGCATCGAACGACTGGAGGGCGTTCATGAGCAGGTTGAGGACGACGTGCTGGACGACCTCGGTGTTCGCCGTGACCAGGGGTACGGTGTCGTGCGGCTCCTTCTCAATCGTCGCGCCGGCCTCCCGCGCGGCGAGCTTGACGAGGGGCAGGACCGAGTCCACGACAAGGGCCAGGTCGACCGGCTCCGTCGACGGTGGGATGCCCCGGGCGAAACGGAGGAACTGCTCCGTGATCCTCCGGCAACGCAGGACCTCCTTCCGGATCGTGTCGGCGAGGTCCTGGAGGTCCGACGGCTCGCCCCCGTCCCGCAGCCGCGACAGGATCGCCTCCGCGCAGGTGAGCGTCGAGGCGAGCGGCGTGTTCATCTCGTGCGAGAAGCCGGAGGCGAGCATCCCGAGCGACTCGAGCCGCTCCAGCTCGACGAGGCGGGACTCCTCCTGAAACCGCTCCGTGATGTCGCGCCACACCTCGACGACCTGGGCGACGTTCCCGTCGTCGTCGAAGACGGGGGAGGAGTAGACCTCCTCGACCCGCTCGGGACGCCCGTCGCGCTCGGGGAGGTGAAACGTGGCGCGCTGGACGTATCCGGAGGCGAAGCAGCCCGCGCTGGGGCAGGGGACCCCCTGCTGGCCGCACGGGTGCCGGTCGCCCACCGCCTCGCGGCACCTCTGGCCGCGGAGGGTATCGGGGAGGAGCCCCAGGCGCCGCCCGAAGGCGTGGTTGCTGGCGACCACGCGGAACTCGCGGTCGAGCACCACGAGCCCGTCGTCGAGGCTGTTCATGATGTTCGCGAGGCGGGCCTCGTGCTCCTTGACCTCGGCGACGAGGTTGGACACGGCGTCGGCCATCTGGTTGAAGTCGGCCCCCAGGCGCGCGATCGAGTCGCCCCCCCCGACCTGAACGCGCTCGCCGAGGTTGCCCGCGGCGATCGAGCGGGCCGCGCGGTCGAGCCTCCCCAGGCGGACCAGGATGAGGCGGCGGACGAACAGGCCGATGCTCAGGAGGAGGAGGAGCGCGAGGAGGGCCGTCCCTATCAGCATCCACATCCGGTCCTGCCTGAGCCCCGCCTCGACCGCGTCCATCGAGACGTCCAGGAGGAGCATCCCGTTCATCTTCTTCTCGGGGTCGTGGCACTCGTGGCACTCGGGGCGGTTCTCGATGGGCAGGACGCTGCGGAGCGTCGTCCCCTCCGCCGAGGAGAGAAGGACCCACCGATCGCGCTGGACCGGGTCCTTCCGGTGGCAGACGACGCACGTCTCGGAGTCGCGCGGGATGGCCTCGCCGACCCGCCGCGGGTCGCTCGAGAAGTGCACGACGCCGTCGTGGTCGACGATCATCGCCCTGCGCACGTCGGGCTGCGTCCCGATCTCCGTCAGCGACTTGGCGATGAGCTCCTTGTCCTTGTTGAGCATCTGGTGGCGCAGCATCACCTCGAGGAGGCGGTTCTGAAGCTCGGCCGCGCGCTGGCGCTCCTCGATCATGCGGGAGGAGTGGTGGGCGGAGAGCGCCGACAACCCAACCGCGAGCAGGCCGACCACGAGGATCGTGATGCCGGCCGCCAACCGAACGGATAGTCGATCCATGCGGGCAAGTCGTCCCAATGCCCGCTCCCCAACGCCCCGGAAACCCCGCTAGGCGTAGCTGTGCAGCCCCGCGAGGAGGAAGTTCACTCCGTAGTAGGTGAAGATCACGGCCGCGAACCCGCCCACCGAGATCCAGGCGAGCGTCGTGCGGCTCCAGCCGCGCAGCGCGCGCCCGTGCAGGTAGACGCCGTAGATGAGCCACGTCACGAGGGCCCAGGTCTCCTTCGGGTCCCAGCTCCAGTAGGTCCCCCAGGCCTCGTTCGCCCAGACGGCCCCAGCCAGGATTCCCACGTCGAGGAAGAGGAAACCGAGCGCGATCGACTTGTAGGAGATCCCGTCGAGGCCGCCGGCCTTGCCCGCGAGCCAGGGCCACCACGCGCCGACGAGCGCCGCGAGGCTCGCCGCGCAGGCCACCGCAAACGCCGCGTACCCGACGAAGCACGTCAGCACGTGGATCGTCAGCCAGTTGCTCTGGAGGGCCGGCACGAGCGGCTCGATCGTGGAGTCGAACGTGTTCGCGAACGCGAGCGCCAGGAGCGCGAAGAGCGAGGAGAGGAGGCCGACGACGGGGGAGGGGTACGACGCGCGGAGGATCAGGTAAATCGAGGAAATCCCCCAGGCGAAGCAGACCATCGACTCGAACATGTTGCTGAACGGCGGGCGCCCCGCGTCGTGCCAGCGGAGGCCGATGGCGGTCGTGTTCAGGGCGGCCCCCGTCGCGAGGAGCCCGAGGAAGAGCCACGTCCACAGGCGCCTGGAGCTGCCGACGTGGACTGCCCCGAACAGGGTGGCCAGGAAGTAGAGGAGGAGCGACAGGTTGAGGGCGTTCGCGTTCACGCGGTCCTCCCGGCGCGAAGCCGTTCACGCAGGATCGGATTGAGGAAGATGATCAGGACGACGCCGGCGATCTGGACGGCGAACCCTCCGTAGACGATCGGCACGCCCGGGTCCTTCACGACCTGGAGCCCCGACCAGGACTCCTGCTCCTGGTCGTAGCTCGACTGGTAGAAGGTGTACCCCTTGTAGCGCGCCGGATGGTTGACCCAGATCTCGTCGCTACGAACGTCGCGACCGCCCTCGATGAACGTCAGGCGGCTCTTGAACTGCTTGATCCGCCCCGACTCGCCCGCCTCCAGGGCGAAGGCGAGGGCGTTGTCGGCGCCACCGTGGCTCTCTCCGTACTCCGGGTATTTCGCGAAGACCCAGCGCTTGTTCTCGCCTTGAGTCCCCGTCACGAGCACTTCGACGGCGGGGTTGTTGGGATAGCTCGTCTTGGAGATCGGGCCGCCTTCGCCGATCACGAAGTCGGGGTAGTAGCGCAGGATGGTGAATTGGTAGGGCGCGATCGTCGAGGTGATCCCGTCCTTGACGTCGACCTTCGCGAGCTCGGCGCCCTGAGGGTCGAGCACGGTGAGCCGCGGCGTCACTTCCTTGCAGTCGCGCTCGACGTGGAAATCGTCGAGGCGGACGAGGAAACCCAGCGGGAAGGCCTGGTTCTCGTCGACCGGCACGGTGTCGGAGGTCTCGCCCACCATGAGCGCCAGCGTCCCCTTTTCGCCCTGGAATCCGCCGTAGATGGCGCCTCCAAGGATGAGGAGGATGCTGATGTGGGCGAGGAAGCTCCCGAGGCGCAGCATCGTGACCCGGCCGCGCGAGAGCGTGCAGGCGACGATGTTCACGCAGAGGAGGGCCATGCCGCCGCGGAACCACCACGTGCCGAAGACCATCTCGCCCGCCTTGTCGGGGGGGCAGAGGGTCCCGGCGATCGAGGCCAGGACGATCGCGGTCATCAGGACGATGGCGAGCTTCGCGGAGCCGAGCGCCTTCCACATCTCCGGGCACCTCCGTGCGAATCAGGGCTTCTCCTGTCGCAAGCATCGTGCCTGCCCGGGCCCGGGGCATCGCGCCTGGTGACGGTTGCAACCCGTGGCCGGAGTGGGGGATGACAACAGGAGCCGCCTGCTCGTGGAGCGCCGCCAGGGCTCCACCGTTCCGTTTGAACGGAAGGACCGAGCCGGTGCGTTTCCATGAACGGGGCGGGAGGCAGGGTCAGTCCATCCCGCGCGCCGATCGGGGCGGGAGGGCGCGATGTTCCGAGTCCCCTCGATCAATGTCCCGGGGACGCATCCGGCCGGACCATCGCCTTGCGGAACGCCGCCTTCCACGCGTCGTCCGCCACGAAGACCGCCTCGGGAAACCGCAGGCGCGCCGTCAGCGCCCCGTAGATCTCCTGGCGCTCGTACGAGTTCACGCAGTTGCCGAGCCCGGCGAGGTACTGCAGGCGCAGGTTCATGTCGCGGTTGATCTGGGCGTCAGAGAGCCACGACGCCAGCTCGGCCTTTCCTCCGAGGTAGCCGCAGAAGAGATCGAGTGGAGAGGCGATCTTCACCTCGCGGAGCGAGGTCTCCACGCGCGAGTAGGCTGGCGCGACCCAACGCGACTGCAGGGCGGGGATGTCCAGCCGCATGGGCTCCACGACTCCGATCATCACGACGTCGTAGCCTCGTCCCTTCACGTCGTTGGAGAAGGCCACCCCCTCGGGGAAGACCTCGAAAAACGTCGCGAACTCGCTCTTCACCGTCTCGGCGTGGCTCTCGTACAGGGGGACCCACTGGGCAACGACTCCGCCGGGGTTGAGATGCGCGCGCACGAGATCCAGGTACTCCCGCGTGTAGAGCATCGCCGCCCCCTTGACCCACGGGTGAATCGGGTCCGACGTGATGACGTCGAACTTCTCCTTCGTCGTGAGGATGAAGTGCCGCGCGTCGTCGTAGACGATTTCCACGCGCGGGTCCTCGACGACGTCGTAGTTCTCCTTGGCGAAGCACTTCCCCACGTTCCTCGGGATGAGCGGCTCCAGCTCGCAGATCACGATGCGTTCGACCTCGGGGTAGGTGACGAACGAGCCCGCGGTCATGCCGGACCCGAACCCGACGACGAGGACGGACTTCGGCCCGCGGTGGACGAGCGCCGGGAGGTGGCCCAGCATCCTCTGCACCCGCTTGTCCTGGGGCTCGGTAGAGGCCTCGATCTTGCCGCTGACGTGGAAGCTGCGGTAGCCGCCCTTGAACTCGGCGACGGCGACGGAGGAGTTCATCCCCTCGCCGACGAAGAGGAAATCGGGCATCTCCGGGTAGCTCGCGAGGACGCGCCCGTAGGCGATCAGGCCCGGGGGAACGGCCGGCGTCGCCCGGCCGATCGCGGCGTCGACCGCAAGGAGCCCGAGGAGGAGCGGGAGCGAGACCCAGACCCGTCCGCGCGGGAGGGTGGGGACCAGGGCGACCAGGCCCGCCACGACGGCGAGCCCGATGAGGACGCGCTGCGCCTGCTGGCTGCCGAAGACGGGGATGAGGACCATGCTGAACGCGAGGGCGCCCACGATCGCCCCGAGCGTGTTCGCCGCGTACACGGAGCCGACGAGGCGGCCGGGGTCCTGGCCAGGGGAGGCGACACTCGCGAGCGCCAGCGGGAAGCTCGCACCCCAGAGGATCGTCGCGGGCAGGAGGGCCCAGAGCGAGCGAACGATGTCGAATTGGAAGTCAATCCACGGGCTCTGCGACCTGTACGGGTCGACAGGCCAATACGGGAGCGACTGGGTGAGCATGTACGCTGTCCAGCCGATCGCGAGCGGGAGGAGGAGCTGGGCCCAGCCGAGGGCCGCACGGGGGCGGGCGCTGCCGCGGGCGATCCACGCGCCCGCGCTGCTGCCGATTCCGAGCCCCAGGAGGACGACGGCCAGGATGATGGAGAAGGTATAGACCGTGGCCCCGATCATGAGGGAGAGCAACCGCGTCCAGACGACCTCGGCGCCGAGCGCTGCCATGCCCGAGAGGGCGATGGCGACGTAGATCGACCGCGCGCCCGGGGCGGCGCTCGCGGGGTCCTCCGCCGCGGGAGACGGCGTGTGCCGGAGGAACAGCGAGAGGAGGAGCGCCACCACGGCCACGGCGGCGTTCATCGCGACCGCCACGAGACTCGCCGTCACCATGTCATGCACGCGGAGGAGGTAGAACCCGGCGAAGAGGCAGCCGGACACGGCTCCGGCGATGTTGCCTCCATAGAAGAACCCGAGCCAGCTCACGCCCTGCGGCGTCGCGCGGACCCAGCGCGCGATCGCGGGGAGCGTCGCGCCCATGAGCATCGTGGGAGGAAGGAGGAAAACGGCGCAGGTCACGCCGCGGAGGAGGATACCGAGGAAGCCTGGCGCGACGGCGGCCGCGTACAGCCCTCCGACGCGGGGGACGCCGACCAGGACGAGCAGCCCCAGCGCGCCGATCCCGAGCTCGAGCAGGGCGTAGACTCTCAGCGGGTGCCGCCCCGCGGAAACGCGGCGGGCAAGGAGGAGGCTGCCCAGGCACATGCCGCCCATGAACGTGCCGAGGAGCACCCCCAGAGAGACCCCAGTGGATCCGACGACGAGCTGGAGGAGCTGGAACCAGACGATCTCGTAGATGAGGGCAGCGCAGCCGCTGCCGACGAAGAGCACGAGGAGCAACGGGAGGCAGCGCGGGGATGCAATCTGCGTCGCAGCGACGGGGGAGGGGAACGGAGCGGAGCTCATCGGTGGAGTGCTCGCCTCGGGCCTATGCGGGACGCGCGCAATCATCGCACATCTCCACCGGAATGGCCACGGGCGGGAGCACGGCCTCCGCGCGTCCCGCCCGTACGTCTACGTGGGTAGGTGAAGCCTAGAACTCCCAGAGGACGGAGATGAGTCCCGGAATACACGGCGCGGGGGGGGGGGGGGGGGCCCCCCCCCGCCCCGGGGGGGGGGAAGGGGGGGGAAATGTTTTGTTTGAAAACCCCACCCGCCCCCC
>CAZYRM010000024.1:0-34695 GCA_964649705.1 uncultured Planctomycetia bacterium | reverse complement strand
GGTTTTTTCCCCCGCAAACCCCGGGGGGGGGGGGGGGGGGGCCCCCCCCCCCGCGCCGTAGTTTCGGATCAGGAGGGCAATAGGTTGTCTAGAACTCCCAGAGGAGCCCCACGAAGCCCATGTGGGAGATGTAGTCCGGGGGATCGAAGTTGCCCCAGCCGTAGAACCCGGAGTACGAGCCGTTGTTGGCCGTCGGGACCGGGACGTAGTCGCGGTAGCGGTAGTTGTCCTGACTGAACGTGTCGAGCTGGTACCCGATCAGGATCGTCAGGTTGTTGCGCACGACCCAGCGGAACTGGCTCTTCAGGGCGTGCGAGTTGGAGTCGTCCGCGTCCGACAGCTCGAGGAGCCGCAGGTCGCGCAGGTTGTTGTCGGCAATCGGCGCCACCGTGTCGATCGGGCTGTCCAGGTCGATGTGCTCCGTCGCGTGCGCGTAGGTATAGGTGTTCTCCCAGAACAGCTTCTCGAGGACTACCGTGAACACCGTGTTGGCGCCGATCGTCACGACGCGCTCGCGGCTGATGGCGTCCCAGTTGCTGTTGGAGAACTCGCCCGTGTCCACCGTGTAGGGGTCCCCGACCCCGCCGCTGGGGTTCCAGTTGCGGGCGCCCTGCTCCATGTCCGCCCACTCCAGGCTGCCATACACGTCGAAGTGGAGCCGCTCCCACGGGTCGGCGTCGAAGCCGACGTTGACCTGCTGACGCAGCTCATCGGTCAGGCCGAAGTTCGTGTCGTAGTCGTCGTGCATGGCCGAGTACCCGACCGTCGGGGTGATCATGTCGCACGGGTAGAAGGTGAGCTGGACGGTCCCCTTGTCGCGCTCCTTGTCCCCCTCGTCGTACTTCCTGAGGAAGGGAAGCTGAGGCGGCGTCGTCTCCTCATCCCCGCCCTGGAACGGGGCGCGGAAGTCGTAGTCGCCGTCGCGCCACGTGTGCTCGTAGGAGCCCTTCACGTCCATCCACTCCACCGCGCCGCTGTCGAGCGCGCAGAGGGCCGTGTGGCTCCAGTTGACGTCCGTCTCGCGGAGGTACCAACGGTCCCACTGCTCGAACCCGTACCCGGCGGTCACGGTCGTCTCGTGACCGAGGTCGTAGGCGAAGTCAATCCCGCCGTTCTGGCGCCAGAAGCTGTGGCGCTCGCTCTCCCACTCCTCCTCCTCCCAGACCGCATCGACACGGACGTACCCTGGGAAGTCGAGGCGCTCGGAGTCGTTGTCGCTATTGTAGCCCCGCCACCGGGCGCGGACCTCCAGGTTGTCAATCGCTCGGTTCGTAAGGCCGAGCGTGTATCGCTGCGTGTCGACCCGCCCGTTGAAGTCGTCGTCGGGGAGGTTCGCCTTGTCGTTCGCGTTGAAGGGGATAATGTACTCGTCCCCGTCATTGTTGGTGGCGGCGAGATTGTCAGGTTCGTAGCCGACGCCGGCCACCATCGCCGTGTTCGTCGTCCAGGCGAGCAGCTCGTCGTCCGAGCCCCTCCACCCGGCCATCGCGCCCGCCTGGAGCTCGGTGTCCCACCCGATTTCGGCCGACGTGTCGAGGGAGACGCTGTGCATCCAGTTGCTGGGGTAGAGGTCCATCTCGCCGAATCTGGCGCCCGAGACCCAGTTGTTGCTGTAGCCATTGTTCCGGAGGACCGATATCGCCCCGGGGATCACGCCGCCGATCGCCTGCCCCGCGGAGTCCGTGCTCCGAAAAGGGTTGTCGAAGCTCAAGCTGCCGATATTGTTCCGGAAGTGCTCGTACTCGTACCCGAGCCTCGCATGGAACCAGTCCTGGTCATAGGCCACCCAGATGCCCGGGCGGTACGTATCGTAGTCGATGGGCTCGGGGAGCTGGAGGGCGTTCCCGAAGCCGAACCCGCCCCCGATGCGGCGCGTCCCGTCGCGGTTCTCGTAGAAGAGGTCCACCCCCAGCGTGACGCACTCGTTCAGGTTGTACGCGAGGTTCAGGTCGAACCGCTCGCGCTCGAGGCCGATGTCGCCGATGTTCGGCGACTGGTCCGCGAGTCCCCTGAGCATCGCCGCGGCGAGCGTGGTGGGGGCCGCTGCCGGCGGGGCCGGCGGCGGTCCCTGCGAGTTCTGCAGGTCGTTCTGGATCTGGTCGGCGATGGACACATAGTCAGTGCCCACGCCACTGTAGAGCGAGGTCACGTCGTAGTGGAAGCGGTGGGGGATCCGGTTGTACTTGAAGTCCAGCTTCCACTTCCCGTACTCGCCCGTGCCGAAGTCGAGCGTCATGTCGTCCTGCGCGGCGTCGATCACGCGCAGGTCGAAGAAGTAGGTCTGCGTCTCGTTCTCGAAGTCGAGCTTGAGCCAGTCCGCTGATCCGCCCTGCGGGACCTCGCGGTACTCCTCGAACTTCGCGCTCTGGTCCTTTCCCGACACGTACTGGCCGAGGAACTGGACCTCGCCGCTCAGGCCGGGGAACATGCTCTGGTCACTTCCCTCTTCCGCGCCCGCGACACCGGCGATGAGCACGATGAGCAGGAGCGGCGAGGCGATGATGAACACACTCTTCACAGCTTCACTCCCCTTATCTCATGAGCCTCTTGCCGGACGGATGGTTGCTGCCGTGGATCTGCATGTGGCAGTTCAGACAGCTCGCCCCGATCTCGCGGTTGTTTGGGCCCTGGCCCGGGAGGGCTGTGGCGCCGAACAGGCCGCTTGCGTCGTAGACCGTGCCCGGGTGCCGGCTGTTCGAGTGGCACCGCTCGCAGAGGCGCGGCTTCTGGGCCGTCAGGAGCTTGTCGTGGATCGACCCGTGGGGCATGTGGCACGTGAGGCAGTTCTCGACCGCCGGCGCGTGCTCCCAGAGGAACGGGCCCCGCTTCTCCGTGTGGCACTTCCAGCAGAGCTCGTTCGGCGTCCCGGCCTTCAGGTTCTTGTCCGCCGTCGTGCCGTGCGGCGAGTGGCAGTCCGTGCACACGATCTTCCCCTCCCGGACGGGGTGGTGCGACTGCCGCGCGAGGTCCGCCTTCACGTTCTTGTGGCACTCGGCGCAGACGTCCGGCTGGAACTTCTTCTTGATCTGGTGGTTCCCCTGCGGGTTGTGGACCGAGTGGCAATCGGTGCAGGTGACGTTCCGCGCCGCGTGCTTGCCGTGCTGCCAGACGGGCCAGGTGCGCTCGTGGCACTGGAGGCAGGTCGCCGACTGGTTGTCGGCGGTCTGGTTGCCGTCCTTGCCGAAGCGCGCGATGGTCTCCTTCGACCCGCCCGCGTCGACATGGACGCTGCCCGGCCCGTGGCAGGTCTCGCAGCCGTCCTTCGCCATCGGCGTCCGCGAGTTGGCCTTCTTGCCGTGCAGCGTGTCTGCGAGGGCCTTGGTCTGCTCCTCGTGGCACCCCGCACAGGTGTCGGCGCCGACGAATGTGGCGCCCGCCGGCGGGATCCACTCGGAGGGCCTCTGCGCGTCGCTGCGACGCACGCCCCCCCCGTCCGTGCACGAGGACATGAGCCAGCACGTCAGTGCCAGCGAGAGGAGGAACGTGGGGGCCCACAGCCAGAGGGGCATCTTCCTGCGCCCCTTGGCGGAATCGCCCCGGTTCTCCGGAATGAACCGAGTCATCTGACACCCTCCAAACCCGTCTGGGCCCGCGCCGCTCGGACACTGCACACGCTACGGCGCCGCCGCCGGCCTCCCCGCCCCGAGTAAAGTTTCATCACCAGGACGGCCGATGAATGGACCGAGAGCGTGAACTCCAGGCCGATCTCGGGGCGGACGTGGTGCAAGCAGCGGGCCACGCATCGGTTTCCGCGCCCACGGACGGAGCGGGTCATCTACAACCAGGTCGGTCCAGTTTGTCGCCTGAGCGGACTCTCTGGCACCGTCCGGGGCGCCTCTCGCGGGAAAGCGAGTCGTTCCGCACGCATCCCGACTCGCCCAGGTGAGCCCTGCCGGCGCGATGGGGAGGGGACCAGGACATCAGGCCGCCGGTCCCACGGGCGGACCTGCGTCAGGGAGTGCTCCGGGCCGATTCGTCGGCTTCCCGGGTGAAACATCCCGGACCGTTCAGGCCTGGAATGCGGGGTGTTTCCGTTGACGTGCGCTCATGCCCGCGTTGCACGGACACGCGACGGGCGGGATGCCCCTCGACTCGCTCCGCTCGCTCGGGGCAAGCTCACTGGCTCACACCGAGAGAGCAAGGCGATTCCAGGGCCATCCCGCCCGCCAGGTCGGATCAGGAGGTGTAGGTGATGTCGGTAGGGCTCAGAACTTCGCCTTCACGCCGAGCACGCCGAGGAACGCGTCGTAGTCGTTCACGCCGTGGTTCTGCTCCTCGGAGTAGTCCTCGTACCCGAACGTCGCGTCGATGGAGAACCGCTCGGACACCTCGTAGACGGCGCCGGCCGACCCGTAGTGGCGATACGCCCTCCACCAGGACTCCTGGCGAGAGAACGTGTAGTTCAGGTTGAGGGTCCACTTGTCCACCTGGTAGCTGATCGTCTGCGATACGTTCGCATAGTCGAAGTCGATCGGCTCCGTGACCCCGCCCGCGTAGGCCGCATCGACTCCACCCGAGATCGGGTTCCTGCCAATCGACCGGCTGAACCGGTTGGCCCGCGTGAACGTGAAACCGTCCATCCAGTAGGCGTCCGTGGTCAGCGAGAGGTTGGCCACGGGCTGGAGGGTCAAGTTCATCCCATACAGCCAGGACTGGGTGAAGGCGATCTGATCCGTGTCCTGGTTCAGCACGTCGTTCGACGTGTACGTGAACCCCGCCCTCGGCCCGACGCTCAGCCAGTCCGTAACCTCGAGCTTGAGCTGCCACTTCGCGTCGTGCGTCTGGCGCTCCGTGTCCTCGACGGCACCCGGGTAGTAGAACCGCGCCCAGTTGTCCCCGGTCGGGTCCGCGGTCACTCCACTGTAGCGCGGGTCGTCGTCCTTGATCTCGGCGTAGTCGAGGTCCTCGTCATGGTCCGCGTCGCGGAACACATACTTGTACTTGAAGTTCGACTGTGCCCAGTCCGTGCAGCGGGTGTTGATGTGGACCTTCACCGTGTACCGGTCGAAATTCCCCGTGTCCTTCCAGGCCCAATCCCCCTCCTGGCCCGCGTCCACCAGGGGGGCCAGCGCATCCGCATACCGGATCGTATTCGACCAGTCATAGTCCACCTGGAGCTGCTCGAACTCCCCCTCGAGGACGATCTTCGTCTTGGGCAGGCAGCGCAGCTCCAGCCCCAGGCTCTCCGCGAAGCCGGTCTCCTCGTTGTTCGTGTCGAGGTAGAGGATCTGGTCGGGGGCGAGAGGCCCGTTCGTGTCGGCGACGTCGCCACTGCCGAAGTCCTCGTCCATATTCGGTGCGCCGTCGTCATTCCGCACGGCGTCGCTGTCCTGGTCGCCGTTTCGGTACTGCCACCCCACGCGCGCGGTCACCTGCTCGCACGCCTCCCAGGTGAACTCCATGTCGAAGCGGTGCATGTACTCGTTCGAGTCGTGCTCGTTGTCGCGGTACCGGAAGACCCTCTCGGCGTACAGCGCCGCTCCCGCCGTGTCCGACTCCATGTTGTTCCGGTTCCACGTCGCGCTGAAGTGGTAACCCACCTCGAGCGCCAGCTTGTCCTTCATGAGCGGCCCCTTCGCGATCAGGTCGCCCTGGAACCGGCTCGAGTCGTAGATCTGCTTGCGGAACTGCCGGTTGACCAGGTCGCCCTCGTCGAAGAAGCTGAGACCGTAGGCGTCGTCTCCCCGGACGAGCTTGTACTGGGGCTTCAGCGTGACATTCCAATCCGCTCCCACGTCCCACGAGAGGCCGCCGTAGAAGCGGTTGAACTCGTGATCGGCCTCGACGAACTCGGGTTGGGATCCGAATTCGACGGCCGGGCCCCCGTTGCTCGCCTCGTCGATACTGGCCATCCACGTGCTGCGCTCGCCCCACCTGGCCTTCCGCTCGTAGCCGACCCAGACCTTGGGGAAGTTGTCGAGGGAGAGCCCCACCTCGATGTTCAGGTTCACGGTGTTCGTCCTGAGGTCCCCCGGGTCCTGACGGAGGCTTTCGGGCACGGTCCCGCCGATCGTCGGGTAGCCTTCGGTGCCGAGGAACTGACCGTCGTAGTAGTAGTCGGCCTGCTCGAGGTCCAGCTTCGCCCAGCCCGCCCCCTCCTTCCTGAGATTGAGGTGCAAGCCCATGTCGGTCGGGGCGTCCACGTGTCCGTTGCCCCAGAAGATGAGCCCGTCCGCCCGCTTGTAGGAGAACGTGCCGGGGTCGAAGCCCCCGTTGAACCCGTCGTTCTGCTGGTGGTACTGGCGGAAGGCGGCCTCGTCGCCGTCCACGCCCCAATAGCGGAGCTCGAGACGGCCCAGGCCTTCCCAGCCCAGGTAGCTGTCCGAGGAGGCCTCTTCCTGTGCGAGGAGAGGCACGGACGCCAGGGCGACCAGGATCGCCCCCGCCGCGGCGCCCAGCGCCCCCAGCCTGCGATGGCTCGGATCCATGTGCGACACCCCCTTCTACTCGGTCTGGAATTCCTTGGAGAAGTTCGACCCGTGCAACCCCGTGTGGCACTTCACGCACACGTTCGGCACGGGATTCATCGTCGCGCGGTGGCGGAAGTGCCCGGCCGCCTGGTACGTGAACTCGTTGTAGTGGCACTTCAGGCAGAGCTGTCCCTCGGGCTCGGTCAGGAGCTTGTTGTTCATCGATCCGTGCGGCTTGTGGCAGACCGTGCAACCGTCCCGCATCGCCTCGTGCTCGAAAGTCCACGGCCCGCGGTACTGCTCGTGGCAGGAGAGGCACAGCTCGTTCTCGGTGAGCGTCGTCTTCGCGGCCCCGCCCGACGCGTGGATCGTGTGGCAGTCGGAGCATTTCATCCGCCCCTCAGGGACCGGGTGGTGCGAGTTGAGCTCGAAGTCGGCCTTGCGCTCCCGGTGGCACTGCTCGCAGTTGTTGACGTCCCCCTTCAGGATGAAGCGGGGGTCGCCGGCGTTGTCCGCGTGCTTGCTGCCGGGCCCGTGGCAGTTCTCGCAGGAGACGTGCGTCTCCTCGCCCTCGAGCTTGATCGAGGCCTGACCGTGGATGGTGTGCTGGAAGTCCTTCACCTGCTTGTCGTGGCAGCCCGCACAGGTATCCTCGCCGATGAGCGTGGCCCCCTCGACCGCGGTCCAGCCCGTCCTGGAGGTGTCGCGAGATGCGCGCTCGGGGCCGGTGGAGCAGGAGGACAAGGCCCAGCAGACCAGCGTCAGGCCCGTGAGGTAGGCTGTCGCCCAGAGTCGGAGCGACGGCGTCCTCTCCGGTGACGGAGCGGACCTACGGATGGGGTTCCAGCGCATGTATCGCCCTCCTTCAATGGCCGAGACGGTTTCCGCAATCCGAAGGCCACAGGAGAGCCGCGCGTCCGGTGGTCATTGCGCACCATGCGCATGCTGTCACAAGTAGTCACGGCGGAATGGAGCCACTCGCCCAGGTTCAAAAACGTCCGCTAACGGGTGCCCGGGACAGACGTCGAGGCGGGCGAACCACGGAAGGCATGGTTGTCGACTGTGTTCGTAGCTCGGCAGTGTGAGTGATGCCGACCGGAGTGAGAAACGAGCGGCCCAGAACCGGTCGCGACGAGCGACACGGCGTCGGAAACGGCCTGCCAGGTCCCTTAACGTTGACGGGGTGTTGCGTGCAGGCGCCGGTGTGTTCCGATGAACGACGCGGGGGGCGATGACGGATCGGCGCGGGGTCGTCGAACTACGCGTCGATCATCTTGAGGCGCGCGGCCAATCTCACCAGGTCGACCTTCCCGTGGAGGTGCAGCTTCTCCATCATGTTGGCGCGGTGCCTGTTCACCGTGAACGGCGAGATGCCGAGGATCGCGCCGACTTCCCTTGCGGTCTTGCCCTCAGCGATGAGCTGGAGGACCTCGCGTTCGCGACGGGTGAGCTGGCCAAGCTCGGGGGGTTCGGCGACGGAACTCGGATGGGCGACCGCGTCGAGGACGAGGCCGGCCACCGTGGGGTCGATGTACGCGCGCCCCTCGACCATGGCCTGAATCGCCCCGATGAGGTCCTTGGCGGCAGCCTTCTTGGGTACGTAGGCCCTCGCCCCGAGCCGGAGGGCCTGCAGGACATAGGGCCTGTCGCTGTACTGGGACACGATGACGACTTGCGTGTCGGGACTTGCGTCGCGAAGGCGCGAGAGCACGTCGAGGCCGCCCAGGTCGGGCATGGAGATGTCCAGGACAAGCACGGCGGGTTTCATCTCGCGGCAGAGAGCGAGGGTCTCCGCGCCGGTGCAGGCCTCGCCGACGACCTTCACATCCGGGAGGCGCGACTCGATGAGCGTCCGCAGCCCTTCGCGGACCAGTGCATGATCGTCGGCGATGACGACGCTTGTGCCCATGGTGTCATGCCTCCTGGCTTTGCCCGCGCTGCAACCCGAGCGGAACGTGGAACTCGACGCGCAGGCCGCCCCGCTGTGGTGTCGAAAACCGGATCTCCCCGTCGAGCTGGGCGATCCGCTCCTTGATCCCCATCAGGCCCCAGCCTCGTCGGGCGGAGACGTCGTGGACGCAGGCCAGGTCCATCCCTCGCCCGTCGTCCTCGACGATGCCTTGCAGATGGTGATCGCCCGCGTCCAGGCGAAGGCTGACGCGTCTCGCCCCCGAGTGCCTCGCAGCGTTCCGGATCGCCTCTTGGAATACGCGATAGACCGCGACCTCCACCTCCTTGGGGCAGGAGACGGTTTCGGCCCACGCGACCTGGAGATCGAAGTCGATCCCCGTGCCCGCGAGCCGGTCCTGGCACGTCTCCCGCACGGCCTCCACAAGGCCGAGATCGTCGAGGATCGTGGGGCGGAGGTGACGGATCAGGCGATCCGTCTCGTCCAGGAGCCTCGACACGAGCGACTTGGCCCGTTCGAGACGCCGCGCCTGCTCCGCGGCTTCCTGGGGGCCGGGGAAGGTCTCGAGGTCCATCAGGAGGACGTTCAGCACCTGCGCCGTCTCGTCGTGGATCTCTCGCGCCAACCGACGCCGCTCCTCATCCTCGGCCTTGAACAGGTGGCCGAGGAGGCGCGTTTTCCCGTCGTGTTCCTTTCTGAGCTGCTCGTGGAGCACGCCGCGAACCGCGAGGTGCTGGATGTGGGCGGCCACGAGCTTGAGCGCCGGGGCGAGATTCGGCCCGATTTCGTCCGGCCCGACGCGCAGGCCGATCCAGAGGTACCCCCACGTCGCGCCAAGAACGGGGATCCGCTCCAGGACGAACGCGCGGATCGCGCTCGGCACGGTAGCGATGATACCGGCCTCCTCAAGCGATCGGGGAACGAAGACGGTCTGCCCGGAGTCGAGCTTCGCCACGGCCTCCTCGACCTTGCCGATCGGCTGGACCTCGACCCCGTGGGCCAGGAGATGGCCCGGGGTCGATGGTGTGCTCCCCAGGAGCAGGATGCTGCCGCAGAACGGGTGGATGTCGCTTAGGTCGGCGAGGATCGCCTCGAAGTCGCGACGGATGGCCTCCTCCGCATCCGCGGTGGCCGGGGCGGCCCGCGTGCGGTCCGCGTGGGCCTGGCCTGCCGTACGCAGCCTCAGCGTCTCGATGGACTTCGCCAGCACGTCGAACTCGTCCCGGGGCTCGAGCTGCGACCGGGCGGGGTCCGGCTCGTCGCCTTGCGCGATCCGCGCCGCGAGCTTCACCACGTCCCGCAACGGCCTGACAACCCGGCGCGACAGGGTCATGAAGAACCCGCCGAACACCGCGAGGATGACGCACACCAGCGCCGCCGAGCCGAAGATCAACTCCCGCATGGGCGTGAACATCTCGTCCGGGCTCTCGTGCAGTACTACGCTCCAGCCGGTGCCCGTCACCGGTGCGACCAGGCTGATATCGCCCTCGCCGAGGGTCCGCCCGAGAGGGACCATCTCGGAGTTGTACGCGTCCTGGGTGAAGGCTCGATATCGTTCCTCCGCCCGCGTCGCGTATATGGCGACCCCCTTCGAGTCGAGAACCTGCAGCCGCATGTGGCCGGTCGCGGCGCCATGGAAGTGCTCGAATAGGCGCTGGAAGTCGTCGCCATCGAGGCGGATGGTCATGACCGCGGTCGTCCGCCCCTGGTCCCTCGTCTGCCCGAGGACGAGGGCCACGCGCGGCCTCCCATCTGGCCCGAGCCACAGGTCCGTCATCGCCGCCTTCCCGTCAGCCTCGGCGCGACGCACGGCAGACAGGAGGGCCTCGGGAGGCGGGAGCCCGCCGCCATCCAGGTCCGCCGCGAACACCTCCCGCTGTCCGTCCAGGAGGGCGACGCCTCCCCGGTCGAGCGAGCCCCGACGAAACTGCTGCAGCAGGCAGGCCGCTTGCTCGTTCCCAGGCCCGGGAGGGAGGTCGTGCAGGAACTGATCCAGGCGCAGGGCCTCCCGGGTCAGGATCGCGTCGACGAATCTGGATACGCTCTGGACGAATGCGAGATGGTATCTCGCGGCGTGGTCCGTGGTCTTGCGCAAGGCATACCCTGCGAACAGCATCGCGGTCACCACCACGACACCGGCCCCGAAGACGAGGTAGGAGAGATACCGACGGACGATCATCGCTCCCCTCTCCCACGGGACGATTGGCGCAAGTCCGGTTGTGCGAATCCAAACACGGCGGGCATTCTACGGGTTGCTTCGGCCCAGAGCCAAGGTGAAGTGCCGGAGGCCCTGGAAACTCGCCATCCACTCCGTACCCACGTTGGGTAGCAGCGCGCAGAAACGCGACGGGCGGGATGCCTGGTTCGCATCCCGCCCGCCGAGACGGATCAGGAGGTGTAGGTGATCTTCCGGTGGCCTAGAACTTCGCCTTCACGCCGAGGACGCCCATCCAGGCGTCGTACTCGTTCACGTCGCCGTTCTGGTCCTCCGAGTAGTCTTCGTAGCCGCCCGTAACGTCGATCGTGACATGCTCGCTGATCTCGTAGATCGCCCCGATCGACCCGAAGTGACGGTGGCCGCGCCACTGCGACTCTTCCCGCGTGAACGCGTAGAACAGGTTGAACGTCCACCTGTTCACCTGGTACTGCACGAGCTCGCTGATCGAGGTGAAGTCGTGCGACTGCGGTCCCGTCAGCGCGCCGAAGTACCCGGCATCCGGGGCCAGCGTCTGGGGGTTCTGGCGAAGCGACCGCGTGTAGCGGGACGCCTCGGTCCACGTGTGGCCGTTCCGCCAGTACGCGTCCGTCGCGGCCGTCAGCCCCTCGCAGGGCCTGAGCTCGACGTTGATCCCGTAGAGCCAGGACTGCGTCAGCGCGATCCGCTCCGACACCGTCTGGTTGTCCACCTCGTTTGTCGTGTGCGTGAACCCCGTCCGCGGCCGGACCGTCACCCAGTCCGCCGGGTCGATCGCGAGCTGCCAGGAGACCTCGTGCGTCTCCCGCGACGTGTCCTCGACCGTCCCAGGATAGAAGAACGGCAGGAACGCGGCCGGCGTCACAGTGAAGTCCGGGTCGGCCGGCTTCAGCTCCGCGAAGTCCAGGTCCTCGTCGTGGTTCGCGTCGCGAAGCGTGTACTTGTACCGGAGGTGCGACTCGAGCCAGTCCGCGCAGTCGTTGTGGATGTCCACGCTCGGCGTGTACTTGAGGTAGCTCCCCTCGTCGTCCCACGCCCAGTCGCCCGCATCGCCCGCGGCGTCCGCGGCGATGGCGGCCGGCGTGAGCGGGTTCGCCGCGACGGCCGGGTCGTACACGATGTTCGCGTCCCAGTCGTAATCCACGTCGATCTGCTCGAGCTCGAGCCTGACCACGATCTTCGTCCGCTCGATCGCCCGGACCTCGATCCCGAGGCTCTCCGCCCATCCGCGCTCGAAGTTCTCCGTGTCGAAGTACCAGGTCTCGTCGGCGGCGGTCGGCCCGTTGGCGTCGAACTCCGCGCTCCCGTCCTCGACGCGCGTGGAGTCGTTGTCGGCGAGGCCGTTCCGATACTGGAAGCCGAGCCACGCCGTCACCTTCTCGTGCGCATGCCACGTCAGCTCCGTGAAGAAGCGGTGCATGTAGGCGTCCGAGCGGTGCTCGTTGTTCAGGAAGTGGAGGGCCTTCTCGTCCAGGATGCCCCTCACGCCCGGCGAGGCCGTCGCCTCCGCGTTGTTCTCGTTCCAGATCTTGTGGTAGTGGTAGCCGACCTCGAGGTCCAGCTTGTCCGTAGAGAGCGGCCCCCGGAACACGGTGTTCAGCGTGGCCATGTCGTGGTCCTGGATGTACTTCTTGAACCGCGTGTTCCTGAGGGCGGTGAATCGGTCGAAGAAAAAGTCGGTCAGCTTCTGGTCGCTCCGTACCATCTCGTACTCGGGCAGGACGTCCCAGTTCCATCCCTTGCCCAGGTCGATCGAGAGGCCGGCATAGATCCGGTGGCTCTCGTTGTTCACCTGCCAGTACTGGGGGATCGCGCCGAACTCGTAGAAGTTGCCCGGGTCGACGGTGATGCCGTGCACCCAGGTGCTCTTCTCGCCGTTCTGGTCGCCGCGCTCGTAACCGAGCCAGACCTTCGGGAAGTTCTCGAAAGCGAGGCCGACCTCCATGAGCAGGTGCGTGTCCCAGGTCTCCAGGTCGCCCACGTCCTGGCGGAACCCCGCGAGGACCGGGGCGCCCACGGACGGGTACCCCTCGGCCCCGAGGAACTGGCCGTCGTAGTAGTACCTCTCGCGGTCCAGCTCGAGGCGGGCCCAGCCGCCGCCCTCCTTCTGAAGCCGCGCCTCGAGACGGTAGTCGTTCGGCGCGTCGATGACGGACTCGCCCCAGAGGAGCAGGCCGTCCTCGCGCTTGTACGAGAACTCGAACGGCCTGAGCCCTCCGCTCACGCCGTCGTTCACCTGATGGTACTGTTTGAAGGCCTGGTCGTCCCCGCTGACGCCCCAGCCCCTGAGGACCAGGTCGCCCTCGAGACCCCAGCCGAGATAGCTCTCCTCCGAGCCTGCGGCCTCCTCTTGCGCCATCGCGGGGGAGGCCGCGAGGACCAGGAGGACCGTCGCGACGAGCGCGCCGTATGCGTGCTTGCGGTTCATCTGCTGTGATCCTCCTGATTACTCGGAACGGAATTCCTTGGAGAAGTTCGAGCCGTGGATAGCGTCGTGGCACTTCACGCAGTTGTTCGGGACGCCGTTCATCGCGCGGCGGTGTCCATAGTGGCCGCTGAACTGGAACGTCGCGTCGTTGTAGTGGCACTTGAGGCAGAGGTTGCCGTCGGACTCCGAGAGGAGCTTGTTGTTCATCGAGCCGTGAGGCTTGTGGCAGACGGTGCAGCCGTCGCGCATCGCCTCGTGCTCGAACGTCCACGGCCCGCGCTTCTCCTTGTGGCAGGAGATGCACTTCTCGTTCACGAGGAGAGCGCCCTTCGACTTGCCGCCCTTCTCGTGGACCGTGTGGCAGTCCGCGCACGACATGCGCCCCTCGGGGACGGGGTGGTGGTAGGTCAGGCGGAACTCGGACTTCTTCTCGCGGTGGCAGACCTGGCAGTTGTTCGAGTCACCCTTGAGGATGAACCTCGGGTCGCCGCCCTGGTCCACGTGCTTCCCGCCAGGCCCGTGGCAGTTCTCGCAGGAGACGTGCGTCTCCTCGCCCTCGACCTTGATCGAGGCCTGCCCGTGGACCGTCTGCTGGAAGTCCTTCACCCGCTGCTCGTGGCAGGCGGAGCAGGTCTCCTCGCCCACATAGGCCGACCCCTCGATCGGGGTCCACTCGGCCTTCGAGGCATCGTACGAGGCCCGCTGCACGCCGCTCGAACAGGACAGGAACCAGCAGACCAGCCCGAGCCCCACGAAGTAGGTGGGATACCAGAGCCAGCGGGCGAGCTTCCGTGGCTCCCGGTGCGTGGCCACGCGCCGGGCGAGGAAGTTCCACCTCATGACACACCCTCCTTCCGTTTCATGCGCACGAGACAAGCTGCAGTCGCGCGGGGATTCTACGAGTCGTGCTTTACGGATCAACCGAATTCGTCTCGCGCACAGGAATCGTGTCGCGCTCTTGAGACGCTAAGCAACACCTGTGCCAGCATGGTAGTTCCGTCACGCCGTCAATCCCCCGGACGGTCGGAGGGAGGCCTGTGGCGACCGAGCCTCATCCTCGCGAGTCCCGTCAACGTCGGGTTATCAAACGCCCTACACGCTCGCGTGCGTGAGCGCTCCGTCCGCGTTCCCCGGTTGCGAATGCCCTGCTCGTTCCCGGCCTCTGTCACACGGCTGAGACGCGCACCGTTGACCGAAACGACCCCGGGTCCGATTCCGCTAACCGCGTTGACATGAACGGCTGTTTCGAGGCAATCAGGCCGACGCGGTCTGGGCAGATCTGTCCCTACGCGGCCAGGACCAGGCCCTTCGGCTCGAAGTCCGATTCCCGTCCGTCGTCTGGTCGGTGCCTTGCGCGCTGACAGGGCTACCTCGTCGCGGAGCGCCCCATGGAGCCCCAGACACCATCGTACGAGTCCGTCACCGAGCCGGGCGCTCCCGAGTTGATCGCCCACGCACGGTGGCTGGTCCGCCTTAGGTGGCTCGCCGTGCTCGGAGTCGTCGTCTCCGCCCTCCTTGCCAGGTACGCCTTCGGCGCCGTGTGCCGGCGGCCGTTCTACGTGCTTCTCGGCTCGGCGCTCGCGATGATCGCCTACAACGCCTGGTTTGGCCGCCGCATGCGGAACCGGCCTGCCGGCACGCACACCGTCTTTCTCCAGATCCTCCTGGACGTCGTGACGCTTACGCTCATGCTCTACGTGACGGGGGGGATTGAGAACCCCTTCCACCTCCTCTACCTGTTCAACATCGTCATCGCCGCGATCCTCCTCTGGCGCAGCGCAGCCTACCTGCTCTCGGCCATCTCCTGCTTCTTCCTCGTGGGGGTGACGCTCCTCCAGATGACGGGGCTCGCCCCCGCCTTCCCGCTGTGGCCCAAGACGCTTCACCACGCCGCCACGCATGAGCCCGGGACCTGGATGCACGCCTCCGGGGAGATGATCGCCTTCGTCGTGATGGCCTGGGGGACCGCGTACCTGGCGACGACCATCGTCGCGCGCCTCCGCGCACGCGAGCGGGAGGCCGCCTCCGCGCGCGAGACGCTCGCGCGGGAGCGCGCCAACTCGGAGTTGCAGCTCGTCCGCGCGGCGAAGGTGGCGACCGCCGGGGAGCTGGCCGCGCACGTGGCGCACGAGGTGAACAACCCGATCGCCATCGTCAGCGCGAAGGGACGCCTCCTCCTCTCGGATCACCGGGAGGAGATGTCCGAGCGGGTCGCGAGCGACCTCGGGAAGATCGTCGAGCAGGCCGACCGTGTGGCCAGCATCGCCCAGGGCCTCCTCTCCTCCTGCCGCCCGACGGGAGGCGCACGGAGGACGCTCGATGTCCGCGAGCCGCTCCGGAGGACGCTCGCCCTCGTCGAGCCGCGGGCGCGGAGCCGGGGCGTGGAGATCGAGGACCGTTGCCCCGCCGCGC
The DNA here is from genome assembly GCA_964649705.1 of uncultured Planctomycetia bacterium. Lineage (GTDB taxonomy): Bacteria > Planctomycetota > MHYJ01 > WSZJ01 > CAZYRM01 > CAZYRM01. Next base: position 19,342 of record CAZYRM010000024.1, on the reverse strand, counting down.
TGCTCCCTGTCCTCGCGAGCGAGATCGAGATGGAGCAGGTGTTCCTCAACCTCTACCTGAACGCCCTCGACGCGATGCCGAAGGGAGGCCGCCTCACGGTCTCCGGGTCGGCCCCCACGTCGTCGCCGTGGATCGAGTTGACCGTCGAAGACACGGGCGGCGGGATCCCGGAAGACGCCCGTGCGCGCCTGTTCGAGCCGTTCTTCACGACGCGGGGGAGCTCGGGGGGGAGCGGCCTGGGCCTCTGGATCTGCCGCGGGATCGTGCGGAACCACGGGGGAGAGGTCCGCGTGGAGGACGCCCCCGGCCCCGGCGCCCGTTTCACGGTCCGCCTGCCGGCCGCGGAGGTGCAGCATGCCTAGGACGCGCGTGCTCATCGTCGACGACGAGGAGGGGATGCTCGAGGTCTGCGCCGACACGCTCTCCCGCCTCCCCGACGCCACGGTGGAAACGGAGCGGGACAGCCGCCGCGCCGCCGAGCGGATCGAGCACGGGGCGTACGACCTCCTCATCACCGACATCCGGATGCCGGGCATCGACGGGATCGAGCTCCTGCGGCGCGCGCGGCAGAGGGACCCGGGGCTCGCGGTCCTCCTGATCACGGCCTATCCTTCGGTCGAGACGGCCGTGGAGAGCCTGCGCCTGGGCGCCTCGGACTACGTCGCCAAGCCGTTCGTTCCGAGCGACCTGCTCGCCGCCGCCGGGCGGCTCATCGAGACGAAGGCCCTCCGCGAGGAGAACGCGCTCCTGCAGCGGCAGGCGAACCGCGGGCACGACACGGAGGAGATCGTCGCCGCCTGCCCGAGGATGCTCGCCGTCCGGGAGGCGATCGAGCGCGCGGCGGCGACGGACGTCGACGTCCTGATCGTGGGCGAGCCGGGGACGGGGAGGGAGGAGACGGCCCGCCTGATCCACCGGCGGGGACGTCGAAGCGCGGGGCGGTTCGTCGCCGCGGACTGCGACGCGATCCCGCCGAGCCAGCTCGACGCCGAGTTCTTCGGACGGGAGCCCGACGGGGACGAGGGGGCCTCGTCGTGGACGCTCGGCCTCATCGAGTTCGCGGACGGCGGGACGTTCTTCCTCAGCGAGGTCGGCCAGCTCCCGCTCCACATCCAGGCGAGGCTCCTCCGCGTCCTGCAGGAGCGCGTCACGCGGCGGGGGGGCGCGGGCGAGGAGCGACTGGTCGACCTCCGGGTGATCTGCGCGACGAGCCGAGACCTCGACGCGGAGGTGCGGGCGGGGCGGTTCCGCGCGGACCTCTACTACGCGATCAGCGCGGCGCGGATCGAGCTCCCGCCGCTCAGGGAGCGGGGGGAGGACCTGCCGATTCTGGTCGAGCGCCTGGTGGCGAGGTACGCGCGCGAGATGCGGAGGGGGCCCGTGCGGGTCGAGCCTGACGCGATGTCCACGCTCGCGCGGTACGCATGGCCGGGGAACGTCCGGGAGCTCCAGAACGTGCTTCGCCGAGCGCTCGCGATGGGGTGCGACGAGGCGCTCGCTGTGGACGACCTGCCCGAGTCGATCGTGGCGCAGGCCAGCGAGCGGTCGCCCGAGGGGGAGGAGGGGTTCTTCCGGTTCCGGAGGCAACGGATCGAGACGTTCGAGCGGGAGTACCTAGTCGGGCTGATGAGGTCGTGCCAGGGGGACGTGCCACGCGCCGTGCAGGAGGCGCGGATCCCGCGCGGCACGCTCTACCGCCTGCTCAAGAAGCACGGGCTGCTGCCCGAGGACTTCCGCGCGTAGGCGATCGACGGGGTGACAGGAAGTCACGTACCGGAATGACAGAACCCGAGGACGGGGAGGCGTTTCGTCCTCGCCACGTCGGAAACAGCATCCGCCGTTCACCTCCGCTCCGCATGCTGTTTCCGTTATCATCAAGCCCCGTTGGCGTTTCCGTTTGTGCGCTCGGAAACAGGCCTCGCGCCTCGCCGGGGGGGTCCGGATTGCAAGTGCGTGGGGTGGACCGAGGATTGCTGGATACCAGAGGGGGTTCGTTTTTTGGAGGTGATCCATGACGGGCAAGAGGATCTGCGTAGTCCTCGTTGCGGGTGTCGCCCTCACGTTGCTGCTCGGGCCGGTCCGCGCTGAAGATCCGCCCAAGCACAAGTTCATGGGCGTGACGAACTGCAAGATGTGCCACCAGAAGGACGACGTGGGCGCGCAGTTCAAGATCTGGTCGGAGTCCAAGCACGCGAAGGCGTGGGAGGTCCTGGCCACGCCCGAGGCCAAGGCGGCCGCCGAGAAGAAGGGGATCACGGGCAACCCCCAGGAGGCCCCGGAGTGCCTGAAGTGCCACGTGACGGCCTTCGGCGTCGCCGCGGAGTTCCTGGACAAGAAGTTCGACATCAAGCAGGGCGTCCAGTGCGAGACGTGCCACGGCCCGGCCGGGGACTACTGGAAGAAGGAAACGATGAAGGACCTGGCCGCGGCCGAAGCGGCGGGGCTCATCAAGCCGACCGAGGAGCTCTGCAAGAAGTGCCACAACGAGGAGAGCCCGTTCTACAAGGAGTTCAAGTTCGACGAGTTCAAGGCGAAGATCGCGCACCCGAAGCCGAAGTAGGGCGATGGAGGTGCATGGCCTCGGGCGACCCGGCCCGCTTCGCGGGCACCCCTCGCCCGTACACGGGGCCCCATATTCACTGTAGGGGCGATCCGGCCCGCTGCGCGGGCGCCCCGTCGCCCGAGGTCCCGCGCGTTGAGCGCACGTGTTCAGAGGATGACGATGGAACCCACGGCGAACAATCAGGAGCCCCAGCAGGAACTGATGCCTGCCAGCAGCTCCCTCGCCATCCTCCTGCTCCTCTTCGCGGGGGTGGGCGTCGCGGCGCTCGCCTCGATCATGCTGAACCGCCCGACCGCCGACGCCGCCTCGCAGACCGCGATGGTGGCGCACGGGCCGGGCGAGTTCAGGGAGGTCCTCGACGAGGACTTCACCAAGGGACTCGACCCGACCTCGAAGGCGGACTTCCAGGTCCCTCCGCCGCCGTTCTCCGAGGGGATCTTCCCCTGCTCGGAGTGCCACGCGGACCTGCCGCCCGACCCGACGGTGCGGGTGCTGGAGAACGAGCACACGGAGATCAAGCTGGAGCACGGCGGCGAGAACCGGTGGTGCCTCGACTGCCACGACGTCAATGACCGCGACAAGCTGCACCTGGCGAACGGGACGCCGGTCCCGTTCGCGGAGTCGTACCGCCTCTGCGGACAGTGCCACGGCGACAAGTACCGCGACTGGCGCGCGGGGGTCCACGGCAAGCGGACCGGGTACTGGAACGGCGCGAAGCGCTACCTGCTCTGCGCCCACTGCCACAACCCGCACTCGCCGAAGTTCAAGCCGCTGAAGCCGCTGCCGCCGCCGATCCGCCCGACCGTCCGGGAGAAGGAGGAGTAGCCGCCATGCGGACGGACGAACCCGTGGAGACCACGGACCCGGAGGAGATCGACCGGAGGACCTTCCTCAAGCAGTCGCTGGGCGTGCTCGCCCTGGCAGCCTTCGCGGGCGGCTGCAACTTCGACACCGAGGAGTTCCTCCGGAAGCGCTTCAAGGAGCTGACGCCCGAGGAGCTCAAGAAGGTCATCGACCGGCTGGAGGCGCAGAACAAGGAGCGCTACGGGAAGGCCGTCACGATGGGGACCGAGGGCCACCTCCCGAAGACGGTCTTCGGCTACGGGCTCGACCTGTCCCGCTGCGTCGGGTGCCGCCGCTGCGCCTACGCATGCCAGAAGGAGAACAACTGCTCGCGCGACCCGCAGATCCAGTGGATCCGCGTGCTGCAGCTCGACAAGGAGAAGGGCGTCGACCTCGTCGACGCCGACCCGTACTACGACCCGCCGACCGTCCCCGACCCGGACCACTTCTACATGCCGGTGGCCTGCCAGCAGTGCGAGCACCCGCCGTGCGTGAAGGTCTGCCCGGTCAAGGCGACGTGGCAGGAGCCCGACGGGATCGTCGTCATCGACTACAACTGGTGCATCGGTTGCCGCTGCTGCATGGCGGCCTGCCCGTACGGGGCGAGGCGGTTCAACTGGAAGGAGCCGTCGATCCCCGCGGACGAGCTGAACACGGACATGCACTACCTCGGGAACCGCCCGCGGATGAAGGGGGTGGTGGAGAAGTGCACGTTCTGCATCCAGCGGGTGCGCGAGGGGCGCTACCCGGCGTGCGTCGAGATCTGCCCGGTGGGGGCGAGGAAGTTCGGCAACATGCTCGACCCCGAGAGCGAGATCCGCAAGATCATGAAACAGAAGCGGGTGTTCATCCTGAAGGAGGAGCTGGGGACTCACCCACGCTTCTTCTACTTCTACGCAACCTAGAGGACCGATGGGATTCGTCAGGTTCGTGCTGCAGTCGGCGAGGCTGACCCTGCGAGGGGGGCCGGCGTACTGGACCTGGGTCCTGGCGCTGCTCGCCATGATCGCGTGGGGGGCGTTCGCCTACGTCGAACAGTTCCGCGAGGGCCTGATCACGACGGCGATGCGGGACTCCGTCTCCTGGGGATTCTACATCGGCAACTTCACGTTTCTCGTCGGCGTCGCGGCCGCGGCCGTCATGCTCGTCATCCCCGCCTACATCTATCATTGGAAGCCGATCAAGGAAGTCGCCATCCTCGGCGAGCTCCTCGCCATCAGCGCGGTCGTGATGTGCGTCCTCTTCGTCGCGGTCGACATGGGGAGGCCGGACCGGTTCTGGCACGTCATCCCCGTCATCGGCGTCATCAACTTCCCGAACTCCCTCCTCGCCTGGGACACGCTCGTCCTGAACGGGTACCTCGCGCTCAACGTCGTCATCGTGGGGTACCTCCTCTACTGCACCTACCACGGCAAGCACTACAACGAGAAGCTCGTCGGGCCGCTCGTCCTCTTCTCGATCCCGATGGCGGTGAGCATCCACACGGTCACGGCGTTCATCTACAACGGGATGCCCGCCCGGCCGTTCTGGAACGCCTCGATCCTCGCCCCGCGCTTCCTCTGCTCCGCGTTCTGCTCGGGGCCCGCCATCCTCATCATCCTGTTCCAGATCCTGCGCCGGACGACGCGGATCCGGATCTCCGACGAAGCGATCTGGAAGGTCGCCGAGCTGATGGCCTACGCGATGTTCCTCAACCTCTTCCTGCTCGGCGCGGAGGTCTTCAAGGAGTACTACTCGGGGACCGAGCACCTCGTCCACATGCAGTACCTCTTCACGGGCGTGCACGGGTCCACCTCGCTCGTCCTCTACTCCTGGATCGCGATCCTCTGCTCGATCGTCGCATTCGTGCTGTTCCTCGTCCCGACGACGAGGAAGAACTTCTTCACGATGAACCTCGGCTGCCTGCTCATCTACTCGGGCGTCTACATCGAGAAGGGGATGGGGCTCGTCATCCCGGGCTTCACCCCCAGCGTGCTCGGCGAGATCTACGAGTACGTGCCGACGATGACCGAGGTCCGCGTCGGCGCGGCGGTCTTCTCCGTGGGGTTCCTGGTCTTCACGCTGCTCTGCAAGGTCGCCGTGCCGATCCTGACGGGGGAGTTCACGTCGACCGGGGCAAAGCGCGTCGGGGAAGGGGTCGGGCATGAGGTCGTCCACTAGACACCATTCGGGCGCGGCGCCACACGCACCCAGAGAGAGGCAAGCGACATGGCTTGGCTCCTGCGTGTGTTCGGCGCCATCTGGCGCTCCCTGGCCTCGCTCCCGGAGCGGACCGTCGCGCTGTTCAAGGCGGTCCCCGGAGCGATCAAAGGCCTGATCGAGCGCGGAGGGAACCTCCGCCGCACGATGCCCGAGCAGCTCACGAGGCTCGGGCTGGTCGCCGGCCTCGGGCTGACGGCGGTCCTCTCCGTGCGCGCCTACGTCGTCCCGCAGAAGTACAAGGACGTCCCGCTCAACCACGAGCTGACGGTCCAGCGCGAGCGCGCGCGCGGCGTGAAGTACGCCGGGGCGGCCGCCTGCGCGGAGTGCCACACGGACCAGGTCGACGAGAAGCGCGCGGGGCACCACCGGACGCTCTCGTGCGAGACCTGCCACGGCGCGTGCTACGAGCACGCGATGACCCAGAGCGACGAGTCGAAGCCCTACGCCCCGCGCCTGCGCGACTACTGCGTCCTGTGCCACGCCTACGACCCGTCACGGCCCACGGGGTTCCCGCAGATCAACCCCGCCACGCACAACCCGCTGAAGGTCTGCATCGAGTGTCACAAGCCGCACGCGCCGGTCCCGCCCGAGACGCCGCGGGAGTGCGGGGCGTGCCACGGCGAGATCGACAAGACGAAGTCCGTTTCGGCCCACGCGACGCTCTCCTGCACGATCTGCCACGACGCGGGCGACGATCACAAGAACGACCCGCACCGCGTGAAGGCGTCCAAGCCCGAGACGCGGGAGTTTTGCGGGAAGTGTCACGCGAAGGGCGCGGAGAACAAGGCCGCCCCCAAGATCAGCCTCGACGAGCACCACGGCAAGTACACCTGCTGGGAGTGCCACTACCCGCACATGCCGGAGGGCCGCTAGCATGGACCGGAGAGAGTTCCTGGCGTCGATCCCCGCCTTCCTCCTGCTGTGCCAGGCCGGGGGCCGCGGCGGGGGTGAGGCCCTTGCGGAGAGCCCCGAGGCCGCCGCGAAGCACGCCGAGCCGCTGTGGGGGATGGGGATCCGCGTCGACAAGTGCATCGGCTGCGCGCGGTGCATGGACGCCTGCAAGACGGAGAACGACGTCCCGAAGGAGCCGTTCTTCTTCCGCACGTGGGTCGAGCGGTACACGATCAAGACCGACCACACGGTCGTGACGGAGTGCCTCGACCCGAACAACGGCACGAAGCCGCACGGCGTGGAGGAAAAGGACATCCTCCGCAGCTTCTTCGTGCCGAAGCTCTGCAACCACTGCAAGCACGCCCCCTGCACGCAGGTCTGCCCCGTGAGCGCGACCTTCACCACGAAGGAGGGGGCGGTCATCATCGACGCGGATCGCTGCGTCGGGTGCGGCTACTGCATCCAGGCGTGCCCGTACGGCGCCCGCTACATGCACCCCGTGACGCACACGGCCGACAAGTGCTCCTTCTGCTACCACCGCGTGACGAAGGGGCTCCTCCCCGCGTGCGTGGAGGTCTGCCCGACGCAGGCACGCGTCTTCGGCGACCTGAACAGCTTCGCCTCGCCCATGACGCGATTCCGGCGGATGGAGAAGATCGACGTCCTCAAGCCCGGCCTGAACACCGAGCCCAAGGTCTACTATTCCGATCTGGACGGGGAGGTCCGATGAACCCCGAAGCAGCCCAGCACCTGTCCGAGATGATGAACCAGGCGCAGGGGTACATCTACCCCAACGAGGTCGAGATCCGGTGGTCCGTCCTCATCGTCTGCTACCCGTACCTCACCGGGCTCGTCGCGGGGGCCTTCATCCTCGCGTCGCTCGTGAAGGTCTTCCGCGTGAAGGAGGTCCAGCCCGCGTACCGCCTGGCCCTCCTGACCGCCCTCGCGTTCCTCCTCATCGCGCCGCTGCCTCTGCTCCTGCACCTCGGCCGCCCCGAGCGGTGCTTCGAGATCATGCTCACGCCGAACCCGTCGAGCGCCATGGCGATGTTCGGCTTCGTCTACGCCTGGTACCTCATGGCGGTCCTCCTCCTCGAGATCTGGTTCGACTACCGAAAGGACATGATCGTCTGGGCCCGCGAGTCGCGCTTTCCCATGAACTGCGTCTACTGGGCACTCTCGCTCTTCTCGCGGGACGTGAGCGACCAGGCTGTGGCCTTCGACAAGAAGGCCGTCCGGTTCATCACGGTCATCGGGATCCCGAGCGCGTTCCTCCTGCACGGGTACGTCGGGTTCATCTTCGGCTCGATCAAGGCGAACCCGTGGTGGTCGAGCGTGCTCATGCCGATCGTGTTCCTGTTCTCCGCCATCGTGAGCGGGATCGCGCTCGTGCTGCTCCTCTACATGTTCATCACGCCGCTCCGCGGCAAGCCGATCGATATGCCCTGCGTCGACAAGATCGCGAGCTTCCTCTTCTACGCCGTGATCGTCGACTTCTCGCTCGAGGCCCTCGACTTCATCCACCGACTCTACGAGAGCGAGGAGTCGATCGGGATCCTGGCCCAGATGGTCACGGACAAGCTCATGGTGAGCCTGGTCGTGATCCAGGTGCTCCTGGGGATGCTCATCCCGCTCGCGATCATGATCCTCATCAAACTGTTCAACGTCGACTCGGAGCTGCGGAAGCTCCTCTACTTCACGACCGCGATCCTCATCCAGCTCGGGATCTTCGCGACGCGCTGGAACGTCGTGATCGGCGGCCAGCTCTACTCGAAGAGCTTCCGCGGGCTGACGACCTACAAGATGGAGGTGATGGGGCTCGAGGGGCTCCTCGTGGCGCTGGGGGTGCTCGCCCTGCCCTTCATCGTGCTCGCGGTCATGATCAAGGTCCTTCCGCCCTGGCACAAGGAGGAGGCCCATGGAGGCGCCCCGGCGCCAACTCCGGCCCCTGCCGAGTAGCGGAGCCATCCTGCTCCTCCTGGCCCTGTCGTGCCCGGGCCAGACGACGGACGAGGACTGCCTGGGCTGCCACGAGACCGACAAGCCGGTTGTCGACAAGGCCGCCCTCGCGGGGTCGATCCACTCCGTCCTCTCCTGCGTCGACTGCCACCAGGACGCGAAGGAGCTGCCGCACGCCGACGACCTGCCGAAGGTCTCCTGCGGCCGGTGCCACGCGAGGGCCGCCACGCTGTACGAGCGGAGCGTCCACGGGCAGGCGAGCCTTCGCGGGGTCAAGGAGGCCCCCGTCTGCACCGATTGCCACGGCGAGCACTCGATGCGCTCCCCGAGCGATCCCGCCTCCTCGGTGTCGGCCGGCGCCGTGACGAGGACCTGCTCCGACTGCCACGCCTCCGAGCGGATCGCCCTCAAGTTCGGCATGCCCGTGGACCGGCTGGAGTCCTACCGCTCCTCGTACCACGGCCTCGCCTACCGCAGGAAGGACCCCACGGTCGCGAACTGCGCGAGCTGCCACAACCACCACGACGTCCTCCCGTCGAAGGACCCGCGATCCTCGGTCCACCCGTCGAACCTGCCGCGCACGTGCGGCCGCTGCCACCCGGGGGCCGGCGCCCAGCTCGCCGGCGTCTCGATCCACGGCGCGCCGGCGGAGAAGCACTGGTCCGTCGGCCTCGCACGCTCGATCTACCTCCTCCTCATCCCCTTCACCCTGGGCTTCATGCTCCTCCACAACGGACTCGACCTGGTCCGGAAGACCCGGTCCCCCCGGCCGCCGGCGACCGACGGCGGCGAGGAACGGCTGACGCGCCACGAGCGATGGCAGCACGCGGTCCTCGCCCTGTCGTTCGTCCTGCTCGCCCTCTCGGGCTTCGCGCTCATGGACCCCGAGGCGGCCTGGACGCGGTGGCTCGCCCCGTTTTCCGAGGGGACGCGGCGCGCGCTCCACCGGTGGACGGCGCTCGCCTTCTGCCTGCTGTGCGTCTACCACGTCCTGTACCTCGCGCTCTCCGGCCGCGGGCGGACGGTCCTCATGGGCATGCTCCCGCGATGGCACGACGTCCGCGCCCTCTTGCAGCACTTCGCCTGGGGCCTCGGCCTGCGGAAGGAGCCCCCCGAGCGCCACGGCGCCTGGCACTACGCCGAGAAGCTCGAGTACTGGGCGCTGGTCTGGGGCTCGACCGTGATGATCGTCACCGGGGGCGTGCTCGTCTTCCACGGGGTCGCCCTGCGGTACCTCCCCGCCTGGACGAGCGACCTCGCGACAGTGGTCCACTACTACGAGGCGGTCCTCGCCTGCCTCTCCATCCTCGTCTGGCACGGCTACATGGTCGTCTTCGACCCCGAGGTGTATCCGATGAGCTGGGCGTGGCTCACCGGCCGGGTCAGACCGAGGGCGGCGGGGAACGGCGAGACCAGGAGGTAGGAACATGGAGCCCGACAAGCCCGCGACGGCGCCCCCCCCCGCGGAACCCAGGCGCGGCTGGATTCGTGGCCTCTTCGCGTTCTTCGGAATCGTGACGACGCCGGCGGCGCGTTGGCACGTGCGCATCCGCCCGAGGTTCTTCGCCTTCCTGCTCGCCGGCTTCGTCGTGCTGATCGGGGGCCTGTTCGGAATGGCCGCCTGGTCGACGAGCCCGTCGTTCTGCCGCTCCTGCCACCTGATGGAACCGTATTACCAGGCGTGGGCGGGCTCCAAACACAAGGACGTCCCCTGCGTGGAGTGCCACTACCCGCCGGGGAAGCCGCAGACGATCCTCTGGAAGAAGTTCCAGGCCCTGTCTCAGGTGGCGAAGTTCGTGACGCGCACCTACTCCTCCAAGCCGTACGCCGAGGTCGAGGACGCGAGCTGCCTGCGCAGCGGGTGCCACTCCACGCGGCTCCTCCAGGGGCGCGTGGTGAGCCAGAAGGGGATCCTCTTCGACCACCGCCCGCACCTCGAGGGCGTCCGCTACGGGCGGCAGCTCCGCTGCACGTCGTGCCACTCCCAGCTCGTCGTCGGGAAGCACATCGAGGTCACGTGGGACACCTGCTTCCTCTGCCACCTCAAGGGGCACAAGGAGGGGCGGAACATCGAGCCGATCGGCGGCTGCCAGGGATGCCACCTGCTGCCGACGAAGCCGGTCCAGTCCGGGAACGTGACCTACGACCACAAGAGCTTCCTGGGGGAGCACAAGGTCGCGTGCCAGAACTGCCATCAGGACGTGCTGCAGGGGGAGGGGGACGTGCCGCAGGACCGGTGCCTCGCCTGCCACAACGAGCCGGAGAAGCTCGCGCGGATCGGCGACATCCCGTTCCTCCACGACAACCACGTGACGAAGCACAACACGGCGTGCTTCCACTGCCACAAGGAGATCAAGCACGCGGTGGCGAAGGCGGGCACGAAGCCGCTGGAGTACGACTGCAAGGTCTGCCACACCGACACGCACGACCTGCAGCGGAGCTTCTACATGGGGATCGGGGCGCAGGGGGTGGCCGCGATGCCGAGCCCGATGTACCTGGCGAACGTCGACTGCGTGGGGTGCCACGTGGAGAAGCTGAAGCCGAAGAACGGCACGACGCACGCCCAGACGTTCGGCGGCACGGAGAAGGGCTGCCTGGACTGCCACGGCAAGGAGTACACGGGGATCCTCGAGGAGGTCCACGTGCTCATGCGCGAGACCGTGACGAAGCTCGGGGAGAAGCAGGCGGCCTTCGAGGCCGGCCTCGCGGGAAAGGCGGCCCCGCCCGAGGTGACCGCGGCGCTGGCCGAGGCGAAGCACAACCTGACGTACGTCTCTCACGGCCACACCGTGCACAACATCTACTACGCTGCGCAGGTCCTCCGCTACACGGACCAGCGGCTGAGCGAGGCGGCCAGAACGACCCAGGTCGAGGTCCCCGACCTCGGCGAAATGCCGGTGATCTCGGGGGCGTTCTGTGCGACGCTGTGCCACGGGAAGGTCGGGGTGAAGGTCCCGGCCGAGACGGTGAAGTACAAGGGGAAGGACTTGCCCCACCAGACGCACATCGAGAATGTCGGAAGCTGCACCTCGTGCCACGTCTTCGGCGCGCACAAGGACGTGAAGCTGCGCGAGGACGCCCCGTGCCTCGACTGCCACGAGGAGTCCGACCTGTCGATGGATGACCCGTCCGACAAGTAGGGGCGACCCGCGGGGTCGCCCGAGGCGGCGCGCGTGGATCGCGCCCATTCGGGGATCAGCGAACGCTGGAGGAGCCGATGCCGTACCTGGACGACGCCCGCGACGTGAAGTTCAACCTGTTCGAGTGGTTGGACCTGGACTCCCTGCTGTCTGCGACCCGGTACAAGGAGTTCGACCGCGACCAGATCGGGATGATCCTCGACGAGTGCCTGAAGGTTGCGAAGGGGAGCCTCGCCTCGTGCAACATCCAGGGCGACCGCGTCGGCGCGAAGATCGAGGGCGGAAAGGTCACCTCGCCGCCGGGGTTCCGCGAGGCCTGGAAGGACCTGGGCGACGGGGGCTGGGTCAGCGCGACGTCGAGCCCCGAGTTCGGCGGCATGGGCCTGCCAGAGTCGGTGGGGACGGGGATCAGCGAGTACACGATCGGCGCCAACACCTCCGTCTGCCTCACGACCCTCCTGACGCGCGGTGCGGCGCACCTGATCGAGAGCTTCGGCTCCGACGAGCTCAAGGCGACCTACTGCCGCAGGATGTACAGCGGCGAGTGGGCGGGAACGATGTGCCTGACGGAGCCCTCGGCGGGGAGCGACCTGGCGGCGCTCACGACGAAGGCGGAGAAGCAGGCCGACGGCTCCTACCTGATGTCGGGCGAGAAGATCTTCATCACCAGCGGCGATCACGACCTGACGCCGAACATCATCCACGCGGTCCTGGCCCGCGTCGCGGGCGCGCCGTCGGGGGCGAAGGGGATCAGCCTCTTCGTCGTGCCGAAGTTCCGACTGAACGCCGACGGGTCGAACGGGCAGCCGAACGACGTGGCCTGCTCAGGCATCGAGCACAAGCTGGGGATCCACGGATCGTCGACCTGCTCGCTCGTGTTCGGCGGGAGCGGGGCGTGCCAGGGGTTCCTGCTCGGAAGGGAGCGGACGGGGCTCCTGCTCATGTTCCAGATGATGAACGCGGCGCGGTACGAGGTGGGGGTGCAGGGCCTGGCGATCGCCTCGGCGGCGCACCAGGCGGCCCTGGGCTTTGCGCGCGAGAGGCTGCAGGGGAGGTCGCTCAAGGACCCCGGCCCGGCGCCCGCGCAGTCGCCGATCGTCGAGCACCCCGACGTGCGGCGCTCGCTCCTGATGCAATCGGCCTACGTCCAGGCGATGCGGGCGCTGGTCTCGTACACGGGCTGGTGCATGGACAAGTCGCACGTGACGGAGGGGGAGGAGCACGACCGCTGGGAGGGGCTCGTGGACCTCTTCACGCCCGTGTGCAAGGCGTGGTGCTCGGACTGGGGCTTCCGCGTGACGGAGTGGGCGCTGCAGGTGTACGGCGGGTACGGCTACACGAGCGAGTACCCGGCGGAGCAGTACCTCAGGGACGTGAAGATCGCGAGCATCTACGAGGGGACGAACGGGATCCAGGCGCTGGACCTGGTGGGACGGAAGTTCAGGCTGCAGGACGGAAGGCCGGTGAAGCACCTGATGGGGCTGGTCGGCCAGACGGCGCAGGAGCTCTCGACGCACGCGCTGCTGGGGCCGTCGGCGCAGCAGCTCGGGGCGGCGCTGAAGGCGCTGGGGGCAGTGCTGACGGAGGTCCCCGCCCGGCCGGACGCGATGCTCCTGACGCTCCTGAACGCGGTCCCGTTGCTCGACATGATGGGGCACGTGATCGCGGGGCACCTGCTGCTGCGGCAGGCCCAGCTCGCGGCGAAGCGGCTCGACGCCTTCCTCAAGGAGCGGGGCGTCGACATCGCGGACAAGGCGGCGGCGCGCGCGGCGTGCGAGGGGAACGCGGACGCGACCTTCTACCACAACAAGGTCCTGGCGGCGGTCCACTTCGCGCACCGCGGCCTGCCGCAGGTCGGCGCGCTCGCGGTCGGGATCCGGGCGGCAGAGACCACGCCGATGGAGGCGCTGCTCTAGCGACGCGCAGGTCCGCGGCCGAAGCACCGTGGTCGCCGCGTGATCTGCGGCGCAGGCGGTTTTTTCACCACGGAGGCACTGAGGCACGGAGGACGCACGGAGGTGTTGTCGGACGTGCCGGCGGGGTCTGTACAACGCGGCGGCCGCTGCGCCGAGGAGAAGGGGCCGCCCCGCAGGGCGGCCGAGCCGTGGGGTCGGACAGGTCGGGACAGAGGGCTTGGTCGACGCGGCGGAATCCCCGGAACTACGTAGAGATCGACTCCCACGCCATCCCATCAAAGCCGCCCTCTGTCCCGACCTGACCGCCCCACGGCTCGCCGCGCCGCGCCGCGGCGCGGCGCGGCCCTTCTCCTCTGGCGCAGCGGCCGCGGCGTTGCACGAGTGCATCCGTGGCTGGATCACGCCTCCGTGCGTCCTCCGTGCCTTCGTGCCTCCGTGGTGAAAGAATCGTCGGCACGTCCGAACCCGCCGCAATGAAGCTGACTCCGTCGCTACACGCCCGGGGTTGACGACCGCCGTCCTCGGGCGTACCTTCTGCGGCCCAAGACGAGGAGACGCAGATGGGTCTCGAAATCCGCCACGGCCTCGAACAGGCCTACCCCGACGTGTACACGCGGCAGGCCCTCGACGCACTGAATGCGCTCGCGCACTTCGACGGGGACCGGACGGACCTCATGGCGCAGCGGGCGAAGCGGCGCGCACAGCGTTTTCGCGAGCACGCGCGCATCGACTTCCTCCCCGCGGGCTCCACGATCGGCCGCACCTCGATCCGCGTCCAGGACGCCCGCGAGGGCCGGTTCGCGGGCGCGGACATCCCCCCCGACCTGCGCCGCCAGTGGATCCAGGGCACCGGCCCCGCCGCGAAGCCGAACGCACCCCTCGAGAAGAACCTCCGCAACGTCGCCTACGCCCTCCTCTCGGGCGCCGATGGCTGGATGTTCGACGGGGAGGACGCCCTCGGCCAGGTCACCACCATGTCCCTCGACAACCAGCGCAGCCTGCGGATCGCCCTGGCCCGCGAGCCCCTCTTCCTCAAGGTCGCCGAGGAGATCGCCGCCGAGATGAACGCCTGGGGCGAGCGGTTCTTCGGCCGCCGCATCATCGAAGACTGGCGCCGACAGCTCGACTTCACCACGCGCATCTTCCGCGCACGAGGTCTCCACCTCGACGACCGCCACGTCCGACATCGGGACGCCGCCGGCTTCTCCGCCTCGATCGTCGACCTCGTCCTCTTCGTCGTCCATAACCAGGCGCGCCTGCGCGCCGAGGGGCGCTCCGTCGTCCTCTACCTCCCCAAGATCCAGACCGCCGAGGAGGCGGCCCTCTGGAACGACATGATCGCGGCCATCGAGACCCACCTGGCGCTGCCGAGCGGGACGATCCTGGCCTACGTCCTCGTCGAGCAGGTCGAGGCCTCCTTTCAGCTCATGGAGATCCGCGCCGCGCTCGGGAGGCACTTCGCCGGATTCAACACGGGGCGCTGGGACTACATCAACAGCGTCTCCGACGCGATGGCCTGGGACCCCGCGTTCCAGGACCCGAACATCGACGCCATCACGATGACCTACGGCTACATGCGCCACTACGAGGACCGCGTGCGACGCGCCGTCAACACGCCCGACCGCGACGGGCGCTTCGCCCTCTGGCAGGGCGGCATGGAGCCGAACATCCCCGTGGGAAGCGACGCCGGCGTCGCCGCGGGGATGAAGCGCGCCGTCGCGGGCGCGGAGCGCGAGCAGAGGGCGGGCGCGAGCGGGAAGTGGGTCGCCCATTGGAAGATGGTCCACATCGTCCGCCCCGTGTGGGAGCGCGCCGGGCAGGACAACCAGCTCGGCCGCGAGTTTCCCCGATTGACCTACGCGAAGGAGGACGCCGACGGGCTCCTCCTCCTCGAGCCCGCCCCGCGGACCATGCGCGGCGCACGCGACCTCCTGAGCGTCGCCCTCCAGTATGGCAACGCCTTCGGACAGGGGATGCAGGCCGCGGCCCTGAAGCCCGCGGACTTCTTCGGAAACGAGGACGTCCTCTACCTGATGGAAGACATGGCGACCGGCGAGATCCGCCTCTCCATCCTCTGGGAGTGGCTCCACAAGGGCGCCGCGCTGACGGAGGACGACGCCGAGACACGGACGAAGGCGGGACAGCGGTTCGACACGGCACTCTTCGACAGGCTGCTCGCCGAAGAGGCCGCCAAGCTCGAGCGCGCCGCGAACCGAGACGTCCACGACGACTCGAAGCGCACGACGCTGCCGATCGCCGGGGCCATCGTCGAGGCCTACGTCCGATCGGACCGCAAGGCCCCGTGGTACATCGACCTCCTCAACCTCAACCTCGACAACCACGACCTCGCGGCCGCCCGGGAGCGCGTCCGGCGGTACATGGTAGGCTTGGAACAGGACGGCACGCGTATCACCGAGAATCTGGATTTCACGCGTCCGGCGCGGAGAGGGTAGGAGGCGTTCCATGTCGACCTTCGAACAGGAAGTCCAGGAGACCCAGCGCTGGTTCGACTCCCCCCGCTTCCAGGGGATCGTCCGCCTCCACACGGCGGCGCAGGTCGTCTCCCAGCGCGGGACCATCCGTCCTGACTACCGCGTCGCAAGGGATGCCGCGGAGGCCTTCTCGGCGCGCCTGAGGGAGCTGTTCTGGCAGGGGAAGACGATCACGACCTTCGGGCCGTACTCCCCGGGCCAGGCCGTGGCGATCAAGCGGGCGGGGATCGAGGGGATCTACCTCGGCGGCTGGGCGACCTCCGCGAAGGGCTCCCTCGACGAGGACCCCGGCCCGGACCTCGCGAGCTACCCGCTGGCCCAGGTCCCGAACGAGGCGTCGGGCATCGTCCGGGCCCTCCTCGCCGCCGACCGGAACCAGCGCTTCGCGCGGCTGCGGATGACCGAGAAGCAGCGCGAGGCGACCCCCGAGGTCGACTACCGCCCGTTCATCATCGCGGACGCCGACACGGGGCACGGAGGGGAGCCCCAGGTCCGCAACCTGATCCGCCGATTCGTCGAGGTGGGCGTCCCGGGCTACCACATCGAGGACCAGCGACCGGGCACGAAGAAGTGCGGCCACCAGGGGGGAAAGGTCCTCGTGCCGAGCGACGAGCAGATCAAGCGCCTCAACGCCGCGCGCCTGCAGCTCGACATCATGGGCGTCCCGGGACTCATCGTCGCGCGGACCGACGCGGAGGCGGCCAACCTGATCGACAGCCGGGGCGACGAGCGCGACCAGCCGTTCATCCTGGGGTCCACCAACGTCGAGCTGCCCACGTACAAGGTCGCCTTCCTGGCCGTCCTCCGGAAACTCGCCGCGCTGGGCGTCGCGGACATCCGCGGGCACCGTCTCTACGCCGTCTCGGAGGAGGAGTACGCGGAGGCGGACGCCTGGCTCGAACGCGCGGGGCTCATGGGGACGATCAGCGAGGCCGCCGAGGCGTGGAAGGCGGGGCGGATCACCGACCCCGAGGCGCTCCTCGACAAGGCCGCGACGCGCCTCGTCGACGCCTGGCAGGCCGAGGCGGGGCTCAAGACCTACGGCGACGCCGTGGCCGAGCTGATGGAGTTCCGCACGAACGAGGGGGAGTCGCTCGCGATGTCGAGCGCGGAGTGGAAGCAGTTCGCCCGTTCCGCCTCGTTCCACCAGGCGCGCCAGAAGGCCCGCTCGATGGGCCTCCACGTGATCTGGGACTGCGAGCACTCGAAGACGCCGGAGGGGTACTACCAGGTCCGCGGCGGGATCGCCTACGCCATCGCGAAATCGCTCGCGGCCGCGCCGTACGCCGACCTCGTCTGGATGGAGACGAAGACGGCCGACCTCCACGACGCGAAGGAGTTCGCGGACGCCCTCCACGCCGCCTGTCCCGACAAGATGCTCGCGTACAACCTGTCGCCGTCGTTCAACTGGGACACGACGGGGATGTCGGACGACCAGATGAGGGCCTTCCCAGGGGAGCTGGGGAAGCTCGGGTACGTGTTCACCTTCATCACCTACGGGGGGCACCAGATCGACGGGCTGGCGGGGGAGGAGTTCGCGGCGACGCTCCAGCAGGAGGGGATGCTCGCGCTGGCGCAGCTCCAGCGGAAGTTCCGCCTGCTCGAGTCGCCCTATCGGACGCCCCAGACGCTCGTCGGCGGCCCGCGCGCGGACGCGGCGCTCCTGGCTTCGTCGGGGCTCACCTCCACGACGAAGGCGATGGGGCAGGGGAGCACGCAGTTCCAGCACCTCCAGCAGGTCGAGGTCCCGCCGAAGCTCCTGGAGGATTGGCTCGCGGTCTGGTCGGCGAAGAACGGCCTCCCCGCGATGCGCGTCCAGCTCAAGCCGCACCGCGCGGGGTCGTCGCTGCTCGAACTCCGGGTGATCGACCCGTCGGGCGCCACCGCGGCGAACGTGGTCTTCGCGACGATCCAGGACCGGAACGGGCGGAACATCCTCTCGATCCGCGACCAGAACACGTTCGACCCGTCGCTGCGCCGCCGGCGCCTGATGACGCTCGTGCACCTTTTCCTGATCCACCGGTACAAGATCGACTCCGTGCACTACGTCACGCCCACGGACGACAACCAGCAGCAGACCGAGCACATGAAGGCGCTGGGGATCTACGCCCAGTTCGCGATGGAGATCGGCGAGATCATCGTCGCCGACGTTGCGGCGGCGCGCGTGGCGGAGATCGTCGACCCCGCGCGCCAGCTCATCGCGAAGCTGATCGACCGGACGCTCCCGGCCGGGGGCGGGGGAGGGTCCTTGACAGCCTCCGCCGCGCGACCGTAGGCTCCTCGGCGTTCATTCCTGCGAGGTGTCCCATGCGGCGCTGGATCGTGGTCGTGCTCGCCCTCTCCTGCCCGGCCTGGGCGGACAAGCTGCCCAAGGACGTCAAGGAGGCGGCGAAGGCGTACATCAAGGCGCTCACGCGCCAGGACGCGAAGGGGGTCATCGACGCGCTGGGCGAGCCGATCCTCAGGACCGCGGAGGCGTACGCCATCGACCCGGCGACGGGCCAGACCCCGTCGCGGGAGGAGGCGATCAAGAAGTTCCTCGCGCTCGACGACCCGAACCGGAAGTTCGCGCCGGACATCGGCGACGGGACGGCGCTGGGCGCCGCGACCTGGGACGTGACGCTGACCTGGCCGAACGGCGAGAAGGGCCGGGTCCGAATCGCGTCGGGCGAGGGGAAGAAGTGGAAGGTCGTCGACATCGACGGGAGGGCGGAGGAGCGCCAGGCGGCGCTCGTGGCCCAGGCGATGCGGAAGATCCACAACGCGGAGCGGACCTGGCAGGGGAACGACTCGGACGGGAACGGACAGATGGACTTCTGGGTCGGGGACGTGGCGGGGCTCTTCTACCACAAGCTCGCGGACGGGCAGTCCGTGGGGCTGCTCGAGGAGCCGTACGCGCGCGCGGACAAGACCGGGCTCGCGGCGTACGTGAAGGACGTCCCGGAGCCTCACGAGGGGTTCTGGTTCCGCGTGGTCCCGACGGATGCGGAGGGAAAGGCGTACGCGCAGGACCCCGACGGGGACGGGAAGGCGACGACGAACCCCGGTCGCTTCGCGGTGTGCGCCTACCCGGCGACGTACGGCAACCCGTGCACGCTGACGCTGATCCTGGACGAGAACGGCCAGGTGTACGGGAAGGACCTGGGCGCGAAGACGCTCACGGGCGCTGAGAAGTGGCCGAACGCGGATCCGGCGAAGGCGGGGTGGGTGCTGGTGAACTGACGAGCGCCCTGGGGAGACCCAAATCCCAGATCCCAGCGCGGGCGTTGCCCACAACCCAAAGGCGAACGATGTCCGGGCCGTGTATTCACCACAGAGTTACGGAGGACACGGAGG
>CAZYRM010000023.1:51852-55929 GCA_964649705.1 uncultured Planctomycetia bacterium | reverse complement strand
GCGGAGAGCGACTCACTTCGGCGGGTCGCGCGACACGCCCTCCTCCGGGCCCCCGACACAAGGCGAACTCCCGCATCTTCGACCGCCTCGGGTTCATCGCCGAGGTCGTGAGGCGAATCCTCGATCACCTCAAGCTCTCGGCTCCCCAAGCGCCCGGTCGCTCCCCTCCTACCCCCGCGACGCCGAAGGAGCCGACATGCGAACCGCTCTTCGATGACCTCCCGTGGGAGGAGCGGGTCTTCGAGGAGGCTGACGCTCCCGAGGACGTCGAGCCGACTTCCGACGTTGACGACTTCTTCGATGACGAACCGATGGGCGAGCTCGCATAGCCCGTTCCGTCCCGCGCACGGGAGGGGTTCACGAGGACGCTCCGTCCCGAATGGTCTTCGACGCGCCGGGTCGGCGACTCGACCCTTGCGGTCGATCGGCAGCGCGGGATTTCAGTCGGGTGCAGGCTATCGCCCGGGGAGGACGGAGTCAACCAAGGCGCCGGGCGGCACCCTGCTTCCTTCACAGGAGGCGGTTGATCCACCCGGCCGCGTCTTGTACAGTCTCGCCGCAGTCGCCACCTCGGACGGTCCGAGGCGACGGCGCCCCGTTCCCACTCGTCCCGCTCCGCGTCGCAAAGGGAGTGCCGATGGAGAACACGACGATCGCGATCGAGCTGCTCCTCCTCGCCATCGCCATGGCGGTGGTCACGAAGTACATCCGCCTGCCGTACACCACGGCGCTGGTCATCTGCGGGCTGGCCGTTGGGATCACGCACTTCCTCCCGATCCGGATCGAGCGCGACCTCATCCTGATGGTCTTCCTCCCGCCGCTCCTGTTCGAGGGGGCGCTCAACATGGACCTGGACCTGCTCAAGGAGCAGTGGCTCCCGGTCCTCCTCTACGCCCTCGTCGGGACGGTCCTGGGTGCCGCGATCATCGGCGGGCTCCTGTGGCTGCTGACGCCGCTCCCGTTCCTCTACGCGCTCTTCCTCGGGACGATCCTCTCCGCCACGGACCCCGTGAGCGTCCTGGCGATGTTCAAGCAGTACGGAGTGGAGAAGCGGCTGGCGATCGTCCTCGAGGGCGAGTCGGTCTTCAACGACGGGATCGCGGTCGTCCTCTACCTGGTCATGTACGGGATCGTGAAGGAGGGCGGACACGTCCCGACGGCGGGACAGGCGCTGGGGGAGGCGGGCCTGATCGCCGGGGGCGGGGCCGCGGTCGGCCTTGTTGTCGGGTGGGTCGCCTACCGCGCGCTCAAGCGGATCGACGACCACCTCCTGGAGGTGATGATCAGCGTGGTCCTGGCGTGGGGGGCGTACCTCCTGGCCGAACGGTTCCACATGTCGGGCGTCCTCGCGACCGCCTGCGCCGGCCTCATCATCGGGAACTTCGGCCGGTACTTCGCGATGTCGCCGACCACGCGCGTCACGCTCAACTCGTTCTGGGAGGTCGCCGCATTCATCGCGAACTCGTTCGTCTTCATCCTGATCGGCGTGCAGATCGAGGGGGCGAGCTTCGCGCGCCACGGCTGGGCGATGGTGGCCGCCGTCCTCGCGGTGGTCGTCAGCCGGGGCGCGGTCGTGTACGGGCTGGCCCCCGTGCTGCGCCTCGGCGGCTGGCGCTTCCCCCTGTCCTGGCAGCACGTGATGAACGTCGGGGGGCTGCGGGGGAGCATCCCGATCGCCCTCGTCCTCGGCCTGCCTGCGGCCATGGCGGACCGGGAGCTCTTCCTGACCGCGGTCTTCGGCGTCGTCTTCTTCTCCCTCGTCGTGCAGGGGCTGGCGATCAAGCCGCTCCTCTCGCGGCTCGGCCTGATCGGCCTCGACGCGCGGCAGCTCGAGTTCGAGACGAAGCTCGGGCGAGCGATGTCACTCAAGAGCGCCCTGCGCGAGCTGAAGGAGCTGGCGGAGGACGGCGAGGTCTCCCCGCCGCTCTTCGAGCGGATCTCGCGGGAGATTCAGAAGGAGAAGGAAGACATCAGCCGTGAGATCGGGGTGCTGCAGGAGCAGCACGACTTCCTGCGGGACGGCGAGGAGCGCCGCGTGATGCGCCGCCTGCTCCACGCGCGGCGCTCCGCCGTGGAGGACGTCTTTCGCCGCGGCGTGATCTCTGAGCCCGCTCTGGACGAGATCCGCCGCGAGATCGACGCGCTGGCCGCGGACCTGTCCGAGGGAGGGCCCCGGCCTTCGGGGCGATCGGAGGGGTCCGAAACGGGGGACCGGGCATGACGGAGATGATGAGAGCCTCCAAGACTCCCTTCCAACGGAGCGGCGGCGTCCTCCTCCATCCCACCTCCCTGCCGAGTTCGTGCCACGTCGGGGACCTGGGGCCGGAGGCCGAGCGCTTCGCGCGCTTCCTCGCGGAAGCGGCACTGTCCTGGTGGCAGACGCTCCCCGTCGGGCCGACCGGGTATGGCGACTCGCCGTACCAGGCGCTGTCCGGTCACGCCGGGAGCGCGCTGCTCGTCAGCCCCGACCTGCTCGTCGAGGACGGCTTGCTCCTCCGTGAGGAGCTGCCTCGGGAAGGCCAGAGCGGTCCCGCGGATTACCACCGGGCGCGCGGCGCGCGCGAGCCACTCCTCCGCCGCGCCTTCGAGCGATTCGAGGCCCGTCCGCGCGATCCCGCGTTCGACGAGTTCCTGGAAGAGAACCGCGGATGGCTCGAGGACTGGGCGCTCTTCCGCGCCCTCAAGCGGGCCCACGCGGAGCGGCCGTGGACGGACTGGGCGCCGGACCTGCGCTCCCGCGCGACGGAGGCCCTCGAACGCGCGCGGAGGACGCTCGACGGCGAGATCCGGTTCGAGCGGTTCGTCCAGTTCGAGTTCGAACGGCAGTGGACGCGGTTGCGAGACCTATGCCGGTCGCTCGGCCTCTCTCTCCTGGGAGACCTTCCGATCTTCGTAGCCCACGACAGCGTGGAGGTGTGGATCGTCGCCGAGGACCTCGGGGTCGTCACGCCGGAGGTGAAGGCCCTCCGCGACCGGTACGCCTTCCCCGGGATGCGCGTCCTCCAGTTCGCGTTTGGGAGCGACCCGGAGGCGCCCTCGTACCGTCCCCACCGTTATGTCCCTCGCTGCGTCGTCTACACGGGGACGCATGACAACGACACGACGGTCGGCTGGTTCCGCGACGTGGGCGGCTCGTCGAGCACGCGCACCCCGGCCGAGATCGAGGTGGAGCGCGCGAGCGCCCTCCGATACCTGGGGACGCGCGGGGACGAGATCCACTGGGACATGATCCGCCTCGCCTGGATGTCGGTGGCGGACGTCGCGATCGCACCGGTCCAGGACCTCCTCGGCCTCGGGACGGAGGCACGGATGAACCTGCCCGGGCGCGCCGAGGGGAACTGGCGCTGGCGCATGTCTGCGGGGGCCCTGGACGCCCGCGTGGCCGAACGGCTCCACGAGCTGACCTCGACGTACGAGCGCGTCCCGCCGCGGCCAGGCCTCAGGTCATGAACGCCCGGCCGCTGCCTCCCCCAAGACGATGCGAAACGGGAGTCCGCTCGACGTGAGACGCCTCAGGTCGACTCGCTGGAGTCGACCGCGAGGATGACGACCTCCCCACGGAGGAGGTGGCCGGGGCGAGTCGTGCGCCCACGGAGGCGCCGGTCACTCGCCCCGTCCCTCACCGCGGCATGCCGTACGGCAGTACCGGGGAGCCCCGTTGCCGGCTCGCCCATCGACAACGGGGACCTCACGTCGAACGAAGTCCGTCGCCCCCCTCGCGGTTGTCGACCTGGGGCGTGTCCCCGTCGTGGCCTGCGGCCCCTTCGATCAGCTCCGCGAATTGCCGGAGGTCGAACGGCTTTCTGACCACGCAGAGGGTCCCCGAGATCCCGGGGCACCTCGCGCTCCAGACATGCAAGCGCCTCCTTCATGGGGCGCTTCCGGCTTTTCGGTGGGTCAGCAGCCACCTGGGGCACTGAGATCCATGCGCCCCCCGCGTCGAGATTCCAGTGCCCAGTGGCCAGTCCTCAGTCAGTTCCCAGGCCTCAGGCTCCAGGTCCCAGGGAGGCCCCAAGATCCAGCGAGCGACTTCCGGTGCCTCCAGGGCGCCTGGCCACTCGGACTGGGCCCTCCCTG
>CAZYRM010000023.1:0-51752 GCA_964649705.1 uncultured Planctomycetia bacterium | reverse complement strand
GAAACTGGCCCCTGGCAACTGGGATCGGACTGGAGACTGGCCACTGGGGACTGGGCCCTCCCTGGAAACTGGCCCCTGGCAACTGGGATCGGACTGGAGACTGGCCACTGGGGACTGGGATCTGCGCGGCCGTCCACGGCAGGATGCGGGTGCCCCCTTGGAATCTACCCACTGAAAGGCCGGAAGCGCCCTTCATGCAAGAACGGTCATGCACCCTGCCTCGAGACCTTCCTGACGCTCGCGGAGCTGCATGCCGAGGCCCTGGCCACCATCCACAGGCTCGGTCAATGGCGCGGCGGCGATTGGCTCCTGAGACGGCTGGCCGATTCGGAGCGCGTGATCGGCCAGTGCCACGACTCCGCCGCCTCGACAGGTCGGGATCACGCGGTCTTGTCGGCCCCTCCTGGCTTTTCCTCCTCCAGCAGGTTGCGCAGGTAGATCGTGAGGATGCTGATTGTGTCCGCGTTCAGCTTGCCTCCCGCACCGGCGTGCGAATTCACGAGCTCACACGCGACGCCGACGCAGAGGGCCTGCTTCTCCAGGTTCGTCTTGCGCTGGTAGTTCTCGAACACCCGACTGAGGCCGAACGCGCTGCTCACCTGGTCTGTCATGTCAGACCTCCCTCGTTCGCAATGGGGGCCAATGGGTGGGATTGTCTTACTCCCTCCACCGGCTGTCGAGGGTGAAATTCCCGACAGATCCTGATGCTCCCGGGGCGGCGAGGGTGGACTCGATGCGCGTGGGTCGACCCCGAGCCACGCCTGCGCCTCTCCGCCCACGGTCCATTACTGACGGTGGAACGCCTTCCCGGCGACGACGAGCGCGCCTCCCTGGACCTGGATCGGCAGGACCAGCGACCCCGCCTGGGTGCGCGCGATGAGGCAGCCGGCTATCTCCTTGCGCCGCGGCTCGCCGTCCAGCGACCCTGACATCCCCCGGGCCGGGATCGCCGGGCGCAGGGCCTGGATCGCCTCGTCGGTCGACCGGTCGACCGCGGGCGTCACGACGAGGAGGTACCCGTCCGCCTCCTTTCGATAGAACTCCGCCTGACCAAGCGACTGATACGACCGAAAGCCGTCGGGCACCGAGAACGACAGGTTCCAGCCCGGGATCGTCCGATCCTCCGCGCAAACGTCCGATCTCATCGCAAACATCGCCATGGCCAGCACTCCTGGAAGAAGGGTCTTGCGCATGTCGGCCTCCACGAACCGGGGTCTCCTGGGTCCCTCCCCCTAGACCGACCGGCCGCAGGTCTCCTTTCGGGGTGACCGACGGCGACGAAAATGGGCTCTTCCGGTTCTTGCGTGGATCGGACCTCGCCGGTCGCTTCCCGGTCGGGGGGGGAGGGCAGGGCACTGAGATCCCAGGGACCAGTGGACAGATCTCAGTCAGATCCCAGGTCGCAGGATCCAGGTTCCAGGAAGATCCCAGGGACCAGGGCCTGGGGCCTGTCTGGGTACTGTCCACTGGCACCTGGGACCGCGGAGCCCTGGTCGCGCCCGACTGCGAAGCGACGTTGCGGATCGGATCCAAGCGGAAACCGGATGAGCCCGAAAAAGGGGCCGCCGCCGAATCGGTCTTGAGGGACCGCAACCGTTGCCGCGTTCGAGGAGTCCCCGTTCGCAATGAGGTGCGATATGGACACCCCGATCCTCCTGGCCTGCCCGCACTGCGGTCGAGAGACCGACAGCTTGAAGCAGTACCGCATGGTGGACCTGGTCGTCGTTCTCGTCGTCGCGCTGATCTACAGGCCGGCGACGCACACGGCGTGCCCGTCCTGCATGCGGCGAATCCTGCTCAAGCGCGCCGCAATCAACACGATCACGGCCCACCTCTTCGCGCCGCTCCTCTACCTCGTCTACGGCGTCTACGCCCTCATGACGGTGTCGCAGGGGCACTCGCGGGCGATCGAGAAAGAGGTCGCGGCCGACCTCGCGCACGAGACGGCCAGGATGTAGGACGTCGGGGCGCGCTGCGCCAGGCGAGGAGGGTCGTCAAGGGCGGCGACGCGTTTACCGCCCTCGTCATCGAGCCCAACACGGGCGTCCACGTGCTCGGCGACAAGTAGCGATGGGGCCGGCGGGGATTTCGGGCAGGAGGGACCCGTGTCCCTGAAGCTGAAGTCATGGACCCCGCGTACCGCCGCGCCGGGGCGTCAGACAGCCACGGCAAGCGATGCGATCGGTTCTCCTTCCCCGTCCCCGCCCCCGTCGGTATTCTCGAACGGCCCCAGGGGGTGCAGACGGGACACGGAGCACTGCATGCAGCCCAAGGACTTCGCGATCGACCTCGTCGACGTCCTGATCGTTGCCTTCGTCTTCTATCGCCTGCTTCTCGTCTTCCGCCAGACGCGGGCGTTCCGCATGCTCGTGGGCCTCGGCGCCCTCGCCCTCGCCTACGCGGCCGCGAGGGCCCTCCAGCTCGAGGCTCTCCTCGGCCTCGTGGACGCGATCCGCGGGAGCCGTCTCGAAATCGGCGTCGTCGTCCTGGCCGTGATTTTCGCCGACGAGATCAAGGACGGCCTCGCGGGCATGATCTGGTCCCGGCCGCGATCCGGCTCCCGCGAGGCCCTCGGCGAGACGGCCAACCGGGTCGCCCGCGCATGCGCCAGCCTCGCCCCCCGCAAGGTCGGCGCGCTCGTCGCCATCACGAAGTCGAACCCGCTCGACCGGTAGCAGAGCGCCGACAGCGTGCCCGTGGACGCCGAAGTGAGCGCACAGCTCCTGGAGACCCTCTTCGATCAGAGCTCTCCCCTCCACGACGGCGCCGTGATCATCCGGGATAGGCGGATCGCCGCGGCGAAGTGCCAGTTCCCCGCGTCCGCGGACCCGAGGGTCACGAGCCTCTCCGTCGGGATGCGCCACCGGGCCGCCTTCGGCCTCTGCGAGCGGAGCGACGCGGTCGTGGTCGCCGTGAGCGAGGAACGCGGCGAGATCTCCGTCTTCCACGCGGGGACGATCCACCGCCCCGTCGAGCCAAGCCGCCTTGCGGGCCTCCTGCACGACCTCCTCGGCGTTCACGCCAGGCGCCTGCGGTGGTACCACCCCCGGCGGCTCGCGGCAAACGGCGCACTGAAAGTCGTCGCGTTGTTCCTGGCTGTCGCCCTGTGGGCGGACCAGGAGTCGACGTTCCGCGTACAGGACCGCGTACGCGTGTTCAAGGGCGGCACCACGGAGGAGCGCACGCTCCGCCTCGCGCCCGGCGAGGTCGTCGTCACGACAGCGGGCTCCGTCCTCGTCACCGCCCAGTCCGCGGAAGGCGCGCCGCCCGCCTGGCGCCAGGAGCTTCCCCTCGTCCGCTACGCGCTCCTGGGCCGCAATTTCGACCGGCTTCTCCTCCTCCCCCGCCTCGTTGCGGCGTGGGTGCGGGGCGTGTCCCCGGACCCCGCGGACCTCTTCGGACGGATCGGCGTGGAGATCGGCGCCGAGGACGCCGCAGCGGACCTCGCGCTCGCGCGGCCGGTCGCGGCGGAGCTCATGCACACGAGCCAGGCGTTCCGCCTGCAGCCGAAGCTCATGACCATCGAACTGGACCGACTGGTCGCCCTCGGCCCGGACGCGATCCGCGTGGGCGTCCGCGGCCAGCCCGCGCCCGACCACGCGCTGATCGGCGATCCGTTCGTCCCGATCGCCCTCCCCGGTCGTCCCCAGCTCCTCGTTCCGAGCCGCGCCCAAGAGGGAGTGGAGGCCGTGCTCGCCGCGTGTCCGGCCGACCCGCCCGTCGACATCGAGGGGCGGACCGACTTCGAGGAGGACGTGGCGCTCCTCGTCCCCGACGTGTTGCGCGCATGGAACCCGGGCCAGGCCTTCCGTGCGCGGGTCGCGCTCGAAATCCTGTCGGAGGCGGCGCGCAAGGAGATCCAGGCCCTCCAGATGACGGAGGAGCAGCGGAAGGAGCTCGAGGCGCAGCGCGTCGAGGCGACCCGCAGGCTGCAGGAGGCGCGTGAACGCTGGGCGTCGCTTGACAAGGGGCTCCGCGACGCGACGTGGGAGGGGAACTACCGGTACGAGCGGTTCGAAACGCTGACGCAGCGCACGCTCCCCGACCTCGCAAGCAGGATCGAGAAGGCATCGATGGAGGTCCAGTCGGTGACCCGCGCGCTCGAGCGACTCCGCGGGGAGACGGCCACGGGCGAGGCCGACATCGTCCTCCGTGCGCGCCTGGCGCTGTGCCAGAAGGAGCTGGAGTCCCGCATGCAGGTGCTCGACGCCTATCAGGAGATCGACCAGCTCGCGCGGCAGGAGGAGGCCGCCGTGCGCGAGCGCCTGCGTCCCCTGCTCGAGTCGGTGGACAAGGCGGTCCGCAAGAAGGACGAGGCGGCCAAGGCGGAGCTGCAGCTCCCGCCCGTCGCGACCGAGGTCGATCTGGAGGGGCTGATCGAGCCGGCCGGTCCCGCGGGGGCCGCCCGGACGGAGGGGGCGAGGGCCGGGAGGGCGCAGACGTGGGTGACGCCAAGCTCGTGGAGCTGCCGCGCGCCGATGCGGATCAGGCCGAGCCGCGAGAAGAGCGGCTTGATCGCCAGCCCCTGCGCGACGCGGGAGAAGAAGACCGACCCGCCGGGGCTCATGAGGGTCGTGCCGGGCACCATGGTCACCGTGTACGTCCATCCCGACCGCCACACCCTTCTTGCCAAGATCCCCGCCGTCGCGGGACTTGCGTGACCGTTCGTCCCGACTCCGGGGAACTCGAGCACCTCTGGCCTCCGGGACGGCGTGACGGGAACTGACGCTGGCGAATCGGCGCCGGGAGGCTAAGATGTCTTCCGGCATGACTGTGATCGAAGGAGGTCCGCGGGCATGAGCCCACCCCTCGCGTCGGCGGCCGACCCCCTCTGGTACAAGGACGCCATCTTCTACGAGGTCCACGTCCGGGCGTTCCAGGACAGCACCTCGGACGGGATGGGCGACTTCGACGGCCTGACACAGCGCCTCGACTACCTGCAGGACCTGGGCGTCACGGCCCTCTGGCTCCTGCCGTTCTACCCATCGCCCTGGCGCGACGACGGATACGATATCTCGGACTACCTGGCGATCCACCCTTCCTACGGGACGATGTCCGACTTCCGAAGGTTTTTGCGCGAGGCGCACGAGCGGGGCCTTCGGGTGATCACGGAGCTCGTGATCAACCACACCTCCGACCAGCACCCCTGGTTCCAGCGGGCGAGGAAGGCGCCTCCCGGCAGCCGCCAGCGCGAATACTACGTCTGGGACAAGCACTCGACCCGCTACCGCGACGCGCGGATCATCTTCCGCGACTACGAGACCTCGAACTGGACGTGGGACCACGTGGCGGACGCGTACTACTGGCACCGCTTCTACGCGCACCAGCCGGACCTGAACTTCGACAACCCGGTCGTGCGCAGGGCGATCGTCCGCGTCCTCGACGCCTGGTTCGAGATGGGCGTCGACGGGATGCGCCTCGACGCCGTCCCCTACCTGTTCGAGCGGGAGGGGACCTCGTGCGAGAACCTCCCGGAGACGCACGCCTTCCTCAAGGACCTTCGACGCCACCTCGACGAGCGGCACCCGAACCGCATGCTGCTCGCGGAGGCGAACCAGTGGCCGGAGGACGCGGTCGCGTACTTCGGGCAGGGGGACGAGTGCCACATGGCGTTCCACTTCCCGATCATGCCGCGCATGTTCATGGCGCTCCACATGGAGGACCGCTTCCCGATCCTCGACATCCTGTCCCAGACGCCGGCGATCCCCGAGAGATCCCAATGGGCCCTGTTCCTCCGGAACCACGACGAGCTGACGCTCGAGATGGTCACCGACGAGGAGCGGGATTACATGTACCGCGTCTACGGCCGCGACCCGCGCTCGCGGATCAACCTCGGGATCCGCCGCCGCCTGGCCCCCCTCCTCGGGAACCACCGGCGGAAAATCGAGCTGATGAACGGCCTGCTCTTCTCCCTCCCCGGCTCCCCGGTGCTCTACTACGGCGACGAGATCGGGATGGGGGACAACATCTACCTCGGCGACCGGAACGGCGTGCGGACGCCGATGCAGTGGAGCGCGGACAAGAACGCCGGCTTCTCGCGCGCGAACCCACAGAGGCTGTACCTCCCGATCACGATCGACCCCGAGTACCACTACGAGGCGGTCAACGTCGAGACCCAGCTCGCCAACCCCCACTCGCTGCTCTGGTGGATGCGGAGGCTGATCGCCACACGGAAGCGGTACCGCGCCTTTGGTCGCGGGACCATCGAGTTCCTGCACCCCGACAATCGGAAGGTCCTGGCGTTCGTTCGCAAGTACGAGGAGGAGCGGATCCTGGTCGTGGCGAACCTGTCGCGGTTCGTGCAGTACGTGGAGCTCGACCTCTCGGCGTTCCAGGGCCTGGTCCCGGTCGAGATCTTCGGGAGGACGGAGTTCCCGCGCGTCGGGACCGCGCCGTACCTGCTGACGCTGGGCCCGCACACGTTCTACTGGTTCTCACTCGACATGCCGCGGACCTCGACGGTGACGACGATCCGCGAACGCCTCCGGCACTTCGACGTGGAGGGCTCGTGGGAGGAGGTTCTCGATCCCGCACACCGGCCGGGGCTGACGGAGGCGCTCATCGCCCATTTGAAGCGACAGCCCTGGTTCGCCGCGCGGCCCGGTCGGTTCAAGGAGCTGCACGTCCTCGACGCACCGGCGGTGCCGCTCGGCGACGGTCGGGCACGTTTTCTCCTGGTCCAGGCGGAGTACGTCGACGCACCGGCGGAGGGACTTTCGATGCCGCTGGTGTTCGCCCCCGGCCCCCCGACGGAGGCCGACCCTCGTCCCGCGATCGCGACGGTGCGCAATCGGGACGGGACGGAGGGAAGGGTGTGCGAGGCCGCGGCGGACCCGCGCCTCGTCGCGGAGCTGATCGACGCCATCGGACGACGGAGGGAGTACGAAGGCGAGTGCGGCGCGCTCAAGGGACGCCCGGGGGCGCGGTACCGCGAGCTCCGCGGGAACGCGACGGCGGCCGCCCCGACCTGCTCGTGCACGGAGCGCGGCAATGTGGTCGCGTGCCTGGGAGATCGCCTCGTCCTCAAGCTCCTGCGCCACGCGCAGGAAGGGCCGCACCCCGACGCGGAGCTGGGGAAGTTCCTGACGGACCAGGTCGAGTTCGCGCACGTCCCCCCGTTCGCGGGGACGCTGGACTACGTCCGCGAGGGAGGCGAGCCGGCGACGTTGGGGGTGCTCTTCGGCTTCGTACCGAATCAGGGGACGGCGTGGACCTACACGCTCGACGCCGTGGAGTCGTACCTCGAGGAGACTTCCTCCCGCGCGGCCGCCCCGCCGCTCGCGCGACCGGCACACCCGCTCGTCGAGGCGGGAGAGGTCCCGCCGCTCGCGCGGGAGCTCCTGGGCCCCTACCTCGAGTCGGCGCGACTCCTCGGCCGCCGCACCGCGGAGTTTCACGCGGCGCTCGCGCAGGGTGGCGACGACCCGGCCTTCGCGCCGGAGCCGTACACGCCGTTCTACCAGCGCTCCGTCTACCAGTCGTTGCGGAACGAGACGACACGCGTCCTGCAGGCGCTCAAGCGCGGCCGGGAGGGGCTTCCCGAGTCCTGGCGCGGGATGGGGGACCGGATCCTGTCGCTCGAGCCGAAGATCCTCCGCTCGTTCCAGGAGGTCACGAAGCGCCGCATCGAGGCGATGCGGATACGTTGCCACGGGGACCTCCACCTCGGGCAGGTCCTCTGCACCGGCAAGGAGTTCCACCTCATCGACCTCGAGGGCGACCCGACGCGCCCGCTCTCCGAGCGGCGGATCAAGCGCTCGCCCCTGCGCGACGTGGCCGGGATGATCCGCTCCTTCCAGGTCGCGTCGCTGCGGGCCCTCGAAACGGAGATCGCCGGCGGGAGCGTCCCGTCCGAGCGGCGGGCCGTCGCGGCGATGTGGGTGCGCTTCTGGCAGCAGTCGGTGTGCCGCACCTTCCTCTCTGCCTATCTGGACGCGGTGGCGTCGGCGGGAATCGTCCCGCGGTCGCGGGAGGACATCCGCGTGCTGCTGAACGTCTTCCTGCTCGAGACGGCGGTGGCGCGGCTCGGCCTCGCGATGTCGTCCGACCGGGCCGCCGTCGGGGCGGCGATGGAGGTCCTCCTCTCCTACCTGGAGGAGGGTGCATGACGCCGGACCGACTGGGCGCGACGCCCCTGCCCGGCGGCGAGTGCAGGTTCCTCGTGTGGGCACCGCAGGCGCGGCGCGTCGAGGTCCATATCGTCGCGCCGGTCGAGCGACGGTGCGCGCTCGAACCGGGGGAGCAAGGGTACCACGCGGCGAGGGTCCCCGACGTCGGCCCCGGCGCGCGCTACTTCTACGTCCTGGACAGCGAGGTGGAGCGGCCGGACCCCGCCTCCCGACTCCAGCCGCAGGGCGTCCACGGTCCGTCCGAGGTCGTCGATCCGGCGTTTCCGTGGACCGACGACGCTTGGGAGGGGATGCTCCTCTCGGCGCACATCCTCTACGAGCTCCACGTGGGCGCGTTCACGCCGGAGGGCACCTTCGACGCGGCGATCGGAAGGCTCGCATCGCTCGCGGAGCTCGGCGTCAACGCCATTGAGCTCATGCCCGTCGCCCAGTTCCCCGGCACGCGCAACTGGGGGTACGACGGCGTCTACCCCTACGCCGTCCAGAACTCGTACGGCGGTCCGCACGGACTCAAACGCCTCGTCGACGCCGCCCACCGGGCCGGTCTCGCCGTGCTCCTCGACGTGGTCTACAACCACCTCGGCCCCGAGGGGAACTACCTGTCTGACTTCGGACCGTACTTCACCGACCGGTACCGGACGCCGTGGGGGAAGGCGCTCAACTTCGACGGAGCGGACAGCGACGAGGTCAGGCGGTTCTTCGTCGAGAACGCCGTGGAGTGGGTCGAGAACTTCCACCTCGACGGGCTGCGCATCGACGCCGTGCACGCGATCCACGACGCCTCCGCGACCCCGTTTCTCCGGGAGCTGTGCGGGCGAGCGCGGGGGTGCGGTCGGCGCGCGCATCTGATCGCGGAGAGCGACCTGAACGACGCACGGGTCGTCTCGGCCGAAGGGCTGGGGTTCGATGCGACCTGGAGCGACGACCTGCACCACGCCCTGCACGCGCTCCTGACGGGCGAGCGGGAGGGGTACTACGCCGATTTCGGGCGGGTCGATCACGTGGCGCGTGCGATCACCCACGGCTGGACGTACTCTGGGCAGTATTCGACGTACCGGCGGCGGAGGCACGGGAACTCGGCCCGCGGCCTCGGCGGGGACCGGTTCGTCGTCTGCTCGCAGAACCACGACCAGGTCGGCAACCGCATGATGGGGGAGCGGCTCGGTACGCTCGTCCCGTTCGAGGCGGCGAAGCTCGCCGCGGGCGTCGTGATCCTCTCCCCGTTCGTTCCGCTCCTCTTCATGGGGGAGGAGTACGGCGAGAACGCCCCGTTCCAATATTTCGTGAGCCACGGCGACGCCGACCTCGTGCGCGCGGTACGGGAGGGGCGGCGTCGGGAGTTCAAGCGCTTCGCGTGGAAGGGGACGCCGCCCGACCCGCAGGACGAGGCGACCTTCCGGCGGTGCGTCCTGGACCCGGCGAGGGGCGACTCGGAGCGGGGCCGCGCGACCCAAGCGTGGTATCGCGAGCTCCTCAGGCTCCGGGGGAGGATCCTGTCGCTCGCCTGCGGGGACCGTGGGCATGGGGAGGCCGGCGGAGGCGAGTCGCCGCCGTTCCTCTGGATCCACCGACGGATGGTGTCGGAGGAGACGTTCGCGGTCTTTCACTTCAGCGACAAGGCCGCGAGCGTCGAGCTGCCGCTGCCGCGCGGCAGGTGGACGAGGGTCCTCGACTCCGCCAACGCGGCGTTCGGCGGCCCCGGCGTCGTGTGCCCCTGGACCGTCGACTCCGAGGGGACGGCGTCGTGCCCGCTGGCGCCGTGGAATGCCGTGCTCTTCCGTCGCAACGGAGAGACGGTTTGACTCGCTCGACCTCGGGTGCTAGGGTTCGGCTGAGATGAGCGAGCGAGTGGCGGCGCTGGTCCTGGCAGGGGGGCGGGTCGACGACCTGGCCGTGCTGACGGCGGAGCGTCCGAAGAGCGCCGTGCCCGTCTGGGGCATGTACCGGGTGATCGATTTCGTCCTGTCGAACCTGCTCCACTCCGGCGTTCCCATCGTCGGGGTCCTCACGCAGTACCGCCCCCTCTCCCTCGCGGGCCACCTCGCGGACGGCTCGTCCTGGGACTACGCGGGCCGGACGCGGACGCTCCGGATCCTCTCCCCGTACCAGGGGGCCACGGACACCGACTGGTACAAGGGAACCGCCGACGCGATCTACCAGAACCTCCACTTCCTCGATCACTTCCGTCCCGACGTCGTCCTCGTCGCCTCCGCGGACCATGTCTATGCGATGGACTACCGCCCGCTCCTCCGCGAGCACCTGGAGCGAGGGGCCGACCTGACGATGGCCCTGACGCGCGTCCCGATCGGCCAGGCGCACCGGTACGGCACCGCGGCCCTCGACGCGAACGGTCGAGTCGTCTCCTACCAGGAGAAGACCGCCACGCCCGCGAGCGACCTGGCCTCCATGACCGTGTACGCCTTCCGCTACGAGGCGCTCGTCGCCCGCATACGACAGAACGCGACGGAGGGGCACGACCACCAGATCTACTCCGAGGTCATCCCGCGCATGGTCGCGGAGGGGGACCGCGTCCAGGGGCACGTCTTCCAGGGGTACTGGCGGTACGCGAGGACGCTGGACGAGTATTACGCGACGAACATGGAGGTCCTCGGACCGTCCGCGACCGACATGGCGACCTGGGGCGTGCGCACGAACCTGTACGCGGGGATGGTCGCCGATCCGCCTCCAGCCTTCTTCTCGCGCGACGCCTGTGTGGAGCGGTCGTTCGTCGGCGCCGGGGCGCGCATCGAGGGCAACGTCGAGGGGAGCGTCCTCTCCCCGGGCGTGGTCGTCGAGCGGG
The DNA here is from genome assembly GCA_964649705.1 of uncultured Planctomycetia bacterium. Taxonomy (GTDB): domain Bacteria; phylum Planctomycetota; class MHYJ01; order WSZJ01; family CAZYRM01; genus CAZYRM01. The sequence continues at coordinate 40,823 of CAZYRM010000023.1, read as the reverse complement.
GCGCCGTCGTGCGCGGATCGGTCCTCTTCCACCACGCCGTGGTCCGCGCCGGGGCGCGAGTCGATCGCGCCATCCTCGACAAGGACGTCCACGTGGGGGCGGGGGCCGAGGTCGGGGCCGGGGAGCCGCGGCCGAATGAAACGTACCCCGACTCATTGAGGTGCGGCGCCGTCGTGATCGGGAAGGGGACCCAAGTCCCGCCGGGGACGCGGGTCGGTCGAGGCTGCATCGTCCGCCCGTGGCTGGGCGCGGAAGCGTGGCCCGCGAAGGAGCTCGCGCCGGGGACGAGTGTGCTGACATGAGACCTGCAAGAGACACCCTCGTGATGCTCCTCGCCGGCGGGGCCGGGAGCCGCCTGAACATCCTCGCCTCGCAGCGGGCGAAGCCAGCCGTGCCGTTCGGAGGGGCGTACCGGATCATCGACTTCGCCCTTTCGAACGTGATGCACGCGGGCCTCGAACGCGTCGGCCTCTGCACCCAGTACAAGCCGTTCTCGCTCACGGACCACGTGAAAAACGGAGAGCCCTGGGACCTCGTGGGGCGGGACCGGGGGGTCCGCGTCCTCCCTCCGCACACGGGCGAGGCCGACTCCGACTGGTACAAGGGGACGGCCGACGCCGTGTATCAGAACCTGTGGTTCATGGAGGACCACCGCCCCGCCAAGGTCCTCATCCTGTCCGGAGACCACATCTACAAGATGGACTACGAGGCGATGATCCGCGCCCACGAGCGGGCCGGCGCCGCTCTCACGCTCGCCGCGCTGCCGGTGCCATGGGAGGAGACGCACCGCTTCGGGGTGATGATCGCGGACGCCGAGGGGTGGGTCACGGGCTTCGAGGAGAAGAAACGGGATGCGTCGTCGAACCTGGCCTCGATGGGGGTCTACGTGTTCGACTACGCGGTGCTCCTCGACGAGCTCCGCTCGATCGTCGGGACGAAGACGGGGTTCGACTTCGGCAAGGACATCATCCCGTCGATGCTGGGGCGGCGGAGGCTCCTCTGCCACCGCTTCGAGGGGTACTGGCGGGACGTGGGGACGATCAAGTCGTACATCGAGGCGAACCTGGACTGCCTGGACCCGTCGTCGGGGCTCGACCTCTCGAGCTGGCAGGTCTGCACGAACGCGGAATCGGTCGGACAGGGGGACCGCCCGCCGGTGTTCGTGGGGAGCGGTGCGCGCCTGGGGAACTGCCTCGTCGCGCGCGGGTGCCGGATCGAGGGGGAGATCGAGAACAGCGTCCTCTTTCCTGGCGTGCGCGTGGCGGCGGGGGCGAGCGTGCGCGACTCGGTCGTCATGCACGACACGTCGATCGGGCGCGGCGCGCGTATCCGGCACGCCGTGCTCGACAAGCAGGTCCAGGTGGGCGAAGGGTGCGTGATCGGCGAGGGGGACGCGACCGTCGTCAACCGCCTCAGCCCCACGCACCTCGACTGCGGCAGCACGGTGCTCGGGAAGGGCGCGCGTGTGCCTGCGGGCGTGAGCGTAGGCCGCAACTGCATCGTTCACCCGGGGGTGGACCTGGAACGACTCGCGTCCAGGCGCCTCGAGGACGGCGAGACCGCGGCCCCGTAGGGCGCAACCGGGGACGGCGACAGAACCGCTTGACCCGGCCGCGTCGCCCGGCTCTGATCCGCGTGACCCGACCCGGCAGGATGGACCATGCGCGTACCGATCGCCACGTACCGGCTCCAGCTCCACCGCGGCTTTCCGTTCGCCGCTGCGAGGGAGCGGCTCGGATACCTGCAGGCGCTCGGGATCTCGGACCTCTACGCCTCGCCCGTCTTCACCGCGCGCTCCGGCTCGACGCACGGCTACGACGTCGTCGATCCCACCACCATCAACGTGGAGCTCGGCGGCGAGGAAGGCCTCGCGGCGCTGTCGACCGAGCTGCGCGCGCGCGGCATGGGCCTCCTCCTCGACATCGTCCCGAACCACATGTGCGTGGCGGGGGGCGAGAACCGCTGGTGGAACGACGTCCTCGAGAACGGACCCTCCTCCCCCTTCGCGTCGTTCTTCGACATCGACTGGACGCCGCCCAAGCGGGAGCTCGAGAACAAGGTCCTCCTCCCGTTCCTCGGCGACCAGTATGGTCGCGTCCTCGAGGACCAGGAGATCGCCGTCGTGTACGTGGAGGGGGGCTTCTTCGCGTGCCTCTACGGGACGAGGCTCCCGCTCGCGCCGCGCTCGTGGCCCATCATCCTGAGACCGCTGATCGAGTGGATGCGCGCGCACCTCCCGGACAGCGACCCCCACCTCATGGAGATGGAGAGCATCCTCACGTCCCTCGAACGGCTCCCGACTCGGACGGAGACGAACCCCGATCGCGTAAAGGAGCGACTGCGCGAGAAGGAGGTCATCCGCCGAAGGCTCCGGAGGCTCGTCCAGGAGTGCCCTCCGCTCGACGGGCTGCTGGCGGAGGAGCTCGCCCGCCTGAACGGCCGCCGCGGCGACCCACGGAGCTTCGACCGGCTGGAGGCGCTCCTCGCCGAGCAGGGATACCGCCTGTGCCATTGGAAGGTGGCCGCCGACGAGATCAACTTCCGCCGCTTCTTCGACGTCAACGAGCTGGCCGCCATCCGCATCGAGGACCCGGCCGTGTTCGCGGCCGTCCATGGGAAGGTCCGTGCGCTGGTGGAGTCGGGGACGGCGACCGGGGTCCGGGTCGATCACGTGGACGGGATGTACGACCCGGCAGGGTACCTCCAGAGCCTGGCCGAGACGCTGCGCGCCGCCGCGGGGCACGCGGAGGATCCCTTCTACACCGTCGTGGAGAAGGTCCTCTCCCCCGGGGAGTCGCTCCCTCCCCTGTGGCCGGTCCAGGGGACGACGGGGTACGACTTCCTCAACCTCGTCAACGGCCTGTTCGTCCACCCGGAGGGCGCGGAGCGCCTCAGGGCCGAATACGCCCGCTTCATCGGCTACTCGCAGTGGTTCCAGGACGTTCTCCTCACGTCGAAGAAGTTCATCCTCCTCGTGTCGCTGTCGAGCGAGCTGTACGTCCTGGCGAACCGTCTCGATCGGATCTCGGAGCAGCACCGAGCGTCGCGAGACTTCACGCTCGAGAGCCTCCGGTTCGCGCTCCGCGAGGTCTTCGCCTCGTTCGCGGTCTACCGGACGTACGTCCGCGGCACGGAGGGGACGCTCAGCGTCGATGATCGCGCGCAGGTCGAGCGGGCCATCGAGGAGGCGAAGCGGAGGAACCCCGCGACGCCTGAGTCGCTTTTCGACTTCCTGCGCCAGGTGCTCCTCCTCGAGCGGCCGGACGGGATCGACGACGCGCAGATGCGCGAGCGCGTCGACTTCGTCCTGCGCGCCCAGCAGCTCACGGGCCCCATCACGGCCAAGGGGATGGAGGACACGGCGTTCTACCGGTACTTCCCGCTCGCATCCGCCAACGAGGTCGGAGGCGACCCGGATGCCCCCTCCACGTCGCTGGACGAGTTCCACGCGGCCAACGCCGCGAGGCTGCGGTCCAGCCCGCACGCCCTCCTCGCCACGTCGACGCACGACACGAAGCGTGGAGAGGACCTGCGCGCCCGGCTCGACGCGCTGTCGGAGGTCCCCGACGCCTGGGCCACGGCCCTCGCACGCTGGGCGGAGATGAACCGCGGCGTGAAGGCGAGCGTGGAGGGGAGGGAGGTCCCGGACCGGAACGACGAGTACTTCCTCTACCAGACGCTCGTCGGGGCCTGGCCCTTCGACGGCCCCCCGGAAGGTGCCGCCGAAGTCCTCCCTCGCCTGCGCGAGTACCTCCGCAAAGCGCTCCGGGAAGCGAAGGTCCATTCGAGCTGGATCCGCCCCAACGAGGGGTACGAGCGGGGGGTCGAGGCCTTCCTCGAACGCATCCTCGCGGTACGCGAGGGGAACCCCTTTCCCATGGACCTGCGCGCGTTCCTCGATCCGGTCCGCCTTGCGGGGGTGTGGAATTCCCTGGTCCAGGTGGTCCTCAAGGTCGCCTCGCCCGGCGTCCCGGACTTCTTCCAGGGGACCGAACTCTGGAACCTGACGCTCGTCGATCCCGACAACCGGCGGCCCGTCGACTTCGCGGCGATCGAGGCGCTCGCGGCGTCCGTCGACGCGGCGGTGCGCGAGGACCGCGCGCGCGCGATCGAGGAGATGGTCTCCCGCCCAGGCGACGGGCGGATCAAGCTCCACGTCACGCGCGAGGCGCTGAGGCTGCGCGGCCGTCGCCGCGCGCTGTTCGAGACGGGCGACTACGTCCCGCTCGCCGCATCGGGGGCTCGCGGCGAGCATGTGGTCGCGTTCGCCCGCGCCACGGCGGACGATGCGGTCATCGCCGCAACGGGGAGGTGGTTCCTGCGGCTGGCCCCTGCGGGCCAGCACCTGCGGGGACGCGAGCCCTGGGGCGACCTTGCCATCGACCTCCCGCCGGAGCTCGCCCGCGGCCGGTTCCGGGACGCGTTCTCCGGTCGGGTGATCGCGCCGACCGCCCGCGGCGATGCAAGCGTTCTGATGGTCGCCGACCTCTTCGAGACGCTGCCGGTGGCCCTCCTGGAGCGGGAGCCCTGAGCGCCTGCTACCGCGACGCCCAGACGAACTCCTTGACCGTGGACGCCAGCTCCCGCTGTCCGGAGCCGTCCGAAGCCATGACGAACAGCTTCAGCGTCCAGGAGTCCTTCTCCCCGTACGCGATCCGACCTCCGCCGGGGGACCACTTCGGCAGGCATTGCTCGGAGCCCCAGGCGTTGTCGGTGAGTCTCCGTGCGTCGGTCCCGTCCGACTTCATGACGTACACGCTCTCCGACCCGCCGTCGCGGACGGAGCGGAAGGCGATCGACGCGCCGTCGGGGGACCAGTTCGGATCCGCGTCATAGGAGTCCGCCTTCTCCGTCAGCTTCCTCGGCTCGCCCCCGGACGCCGTGACCACCCACAGCTCCTCGGCCAGCAGCAGGTTTTCCTGGTCGGGCGACTTCGGGTTGAAGGAGTAGACGAGCTCCGCGCCGTCGGGCGACCACGCAAACGTCTTCAGGTTGCCGGGAACCGAGGTCAGTCGCTTGGGTTCCCCGCCCGAGGCGTCCACGACCCAGAGGTCGCCCAGGTTGTAGCTCTTTCCCCCACCCTCCTCGACCGGCGTGGCGCCGCGAAACGCGAGCCGCCCGCCGTCGGGCGACCAGACCAGGCATGTTTTGTGCTCCGGGCTTTGGGTGATCGACGCAAGACCCTCCCCCTCGGCGTCCACGATGCACACCTGCTGATCGAACATCCCCTCGGACCGGAGGAACGCGAGGCGCGTGCCGTCCGGGGACCAGGCCGGCGCCGCGGTGGATTCCATCGCCTCCTGCTTCAAGGTCATGGCGCCGGCGCCGTCGAAGCCAACGATCCTGAGCTCCGCGCCGACCGTCGAGGCGAACAAGTAGGCGACACGGCCTCCCCGCGGCGTGACGGCGAGGGAGCCCATCTCGTTCCGCCGCCCGGACTCCTCGGCGTTTTGCGTGATCCGCGCGGCCTCTCCGCTCCCTGGATCGAGCACGTACACGTTGTCCGCGCCGTCCGACCCAGCGATGTAGACGAGCACGTCGCCCGCCATGGCCGGAGGAGCCGCGGCGATCAGGGCGACCGCGAGCACCATGGACATCGAGGCGCGCAAGAACATGAAGCAACCTCCAGGTGGGCGTCGGCGATTCCGCTTTCCAGGGACGCTACTCTCACCTCCCCCGACTGTCAACCGACGTGCTCCGGTTCTGCTTCCCCGGCCCGAAGGCCGCGTGTAAGCTCGCGAGCGTCGAGGGCTCCAAGGAGCGCCCTTTCCGTAGGAAGGACCCCTCATGCCGCCCAGGCGCCTCGCCGTCCTCTGCGTGCTCGCCGCGTCCCTCGCCGCCTCGGCCGGCGACGACGGGATACGGTTCGAATACACCCTCGATCCCGACCTCGTCCTGGGATACGACGCGAGCGAGTGGCCTCCTCGGGAGGTGGAGCCCTCGGACGACCCGGTCTGGATCGGTCGAAATCTCGCGGCGTGGTTCGATCGGGTGGCGGACCTGGGCGTCAACGTCGTGACCGTTTCGACCTTCACGCGCGAGGGCGACCTGTACATGACGTCTCCCGCGCTGAAGGCCGCGGGCTTCCGCGCCACGCCGGCCGGCGACCTGTTCGAGCTCTATTGCGTCGAGGCGAAGCGCCTGGGCGTCGTCCTCTCTGTCCCGCTCGAGGACATCGCCCACATCGTGCAGGGGAACAAGGAGTTCGACTCCCGGATCGACCCGAAGCGCCTGAAGATCGACCGCGTCGTCGCCTTGATCGCGGAGATCGCGGCGTACGCGCGCCGCCATGCCGTCGAGCTCTGGGTCACCGAGGAGGCCTTCGACGACGCGGGCGTCTCCGCCATCGCCAAGGCCGCGGCCGCGCACGGACTCAAGCATCTCCACTTCTTCCCCGACCCACGCTCCCGTCCGGACCTGTGCGTGTCCGAGGACTACGCCACCTATCCGAGGGGGCTGGATCGCGACGACGCCGAGCGAGAGACCTGGAGGGTCATCTCGGCGTGGGGAGGCAGCACGCTCGGCCTCGGCGCCCTGGTCTTCGGGTCGCAGGCGGCGAGCGGAAAGCCGGCCGGCGTCGCCACCAGCGGCGGCTGGGGGCTCCAGCCCGGCTGCGAGGTGAACGTCGCCCTGCTCCGAACGTGCCAGTTCGCCCCATCCTACTACTCCTTCGTGGAGGGGTGGACGGCGGAGTGGCCCGACGTGACCGAGGCGGACGCCCGGTTCTGCCGGACGTTCGACTACCGGAGGCGCCTCCAGCCGCTCATCGAGGAGCTGCGGAAGCGCCCCACGGCGTCCAGGCCCGTGGCGAACCTGATCCTGTGCCCGCCGAGGCGCGCGGCAGCGGATTCGGACGCGCACGACCTGTTCGACGCCTCCGTGGTCGGGTCCGCGGACGCGGTCACAAACGCGCTGCTCGCGGCGGGATTCGACCTGCGCGTCACGCAGGACGCCCCGTGTGACGGCGCGGCCCTGCGCTACGTGATCGCCGCCGGGCGGTGCGAAGAGGTCGGGATGGACGAGGACCTGCCCGACGCCATCGCCCGCCTGATCGATCAGGAGGCGCCCATCGTCGTTCAGTCAATCGGCGCCCCCGGCGGAGGCGCGGGTTGGCGCCGCGCAACCGCGGCGCTCGGCCTCCCGTCGCGCCCGCACGAGCGCGCCTTCTCCTGGGAAGAGCCGCTCCGCTCGCCCATCCCGGAGCAGGCCTCATGGGAGTTCGCCAACGGTGGCGCGACGTCGATCCGGTTCCGCGGCTTCGTCCTGGCGGACGATCCGGAGAACCTCGGCCGATCGGCCCTCTACCACGTCTTCTCGGAGCTCGGTGAGCCGCCCCATGCGAAGGTGCGTGTCCGTTCGACGGAGGGGGAGGTCCTCGTGACCGAGAGGGAGGGGAGGTGGTTCGTGAACGGGAACTTCCTGCACCTGGAGTTCTCGCAGGTCCTCGCAAACCTCGTGGCGGACGGGGACGCGCCGTTCGAGGCTCCGACCTATGCCTACGTCTCGACGGACCGGGAGAGGAGCGCGGTCTTCGCGGCGGCCGATACGGAAGTCCGCGTCCGCGTCCGATCGGGGACGCGGGTCCGCCAGTGGGACGCGAGCGGGACCGCGATGGCGGATCCGACCGTACGCGTCGAGGACGGAGTGCTGACAGGACGCCTCGGTCGCTGGCAGCTCGCGATCGTGACCGAGCGGTAGCGCGGGGCGCGCTGCGCCCGCAGGCGGAGAGACAGATGGACTCGTTCGAGGAGGCCCTGGCCTCGGCGCTCGCAACCGGCGACGCGGCCAGGCTGCGCGAGGCGCTCGCGAGGATCCCGCCCGAGGAAGCGCCGCGCGTGCTCTCCAGGCTCCTGGATGCCGACCGCGCGCGGGTCTTCGCGCTCCTTCCGGCGGACGAGACCGCGCGGATCGCGCGCGGCCTCGAAGATGCCGTCGTCGCGGACACAATCGGCGACCTCTCGCCCGAGCGCGCCGCCGACATCGTCGAGGAGCTCCCGAGCGGCGAACGCGTGGACGTCCTCGCGGAGATGCCCGCGGCCGAGGCGGAGGCGATCGTCGAGCGCCTCCCGCCCGAGGACGCGCGCGACGTGCGGGAGCTCCGCCGCCACTCCCCCGACACTGCGGGCGGCGTCATGGGGACGGAGGTCCTCGCCTTCCCCGAGTCGAGCCTCGTCGACGACGTCGTGCGGGACCTCAGGGCGCGGGCCGAGGAGGTCGCACGGTACGAGATCCAGTACGCCTACGTCGTCTCGCCGCCGGGCCCGCTCGTCGGCGTGCTGCGCCTGCGCGACCTGCTTCTCTCCTCGCCTCAGACGCCGATCTCCGGCCTGATGGTCCGCGACCCGCTCCGCGTGCGCGCCGACGCGCCGCTGTCCGAGGTCAAGGCGGTCTTCGACCGATCGTCCCTGCTCGGCCTGCCGGTCGTGGACGACGCCGGGCGCCTCCTCGGCGTCGTCAGCCGCTCGGAGCTCGACCGCGCGCGCGAGGAGGAGGCGGGGACGATGTTCCTCAGGGCGAGCGGCGTCGTCGGCGGCGAGGAGCTGCGGAGCCTGCCGCTGCGCCCGCGCGTGGCGCGTCGCCTCTCGTGGCTGTCCGTGAACATCCTCCTGAACGTCCTCGCCGCGAGCGTGATCGCCTCGTACCAGGACACGCTCTCCGCGGTCATCGCGCTCGCCGTGTTCCTCCCGATCATCTCCGACATGAGCGGCTGCAGCGGGAACCAGGCCGTCGCCGTCTCGCTGCGCGAGATGACGCTCGGCCTCCTCAGGCCCCGCGAGGTCCTCTACGTCGTCCTCAAGGAGCTCCAGGTCGGGATCCTGAACGGCTGCGCGCTCGGGCTGCTGCTCGCAGTCGTGGCCTTCGCGTGGAAGGGGAACGTGTGGCTCGCCCTGGTGGTCGGCGGGGCGCTCGCGCTCAACACCGTGATCTCGGTGATCATCGGAGGGGCCATCCCGCTCATCCTGAAGGGCCTGCGCCAGGACCCCGCCCTCGCCGCGGGGCCGATCTTGACGACGATCACCGACACCTGCGGCTTCTTCCTCGTCCTCGGCGGGGCGAGCCTCGTCCTGCACCGGTTGACTGGGTAGGATGCCCGCAAGGAGCTCCACGCGCATGCCCGACAGCCCATCGGTCCAGGACTCGCCGAGGCGAAGGTGGCGGAGGAGGCTCCTCACGCGCGGGCTGCCGGCCCTCGCGGCGCTCTACCTCCTGCTGCTCATCCCCGACTCCGTCCCGGACCCGCCGCGGCTCTCGCCGAGGAGTCCGTTCGCGTGGAATCAGGACGAACGCTGGAAGGGCCTCGAGGAGCGCTTCCTCGCCGCGCGCCAGGTGCCTCCTGACGAGCGGAGGTTCTCCATCCGCAACGAGCTCCACTCCGGGCAGGCGGACGTCGCTCGACTCCGAGAGGGGACGATCGCCGTGGACGACCCGCTGCTCGATCGGATGGAGGACCGGGTCTTCTCGCTGGCCACTCGCGTCGGCGCCTCGCCCGAGGACCTCGCCCCGTTCCTCGAGTTTGCCAACGCGATGCGCGATGCCGTGAAGGAGCAGTCGACCCGCTGGGACCTCCAGTCCCCCGCCGTGCGCGCGAGGCTCTATCGCCTCCTCTACGGGGGCCGCGCGGCCGTCGAGGAGGCCATGCTCCAGGCGCCGCCGTCGGCCATCCCCGCGCTCTCGCTGTGCCGTGACGAGCCCTCCCAGGCCCCGTCCGCCGTGGTCCGCGGGGTACGGATCCACAGCGGCGACGTCCTCCTCTCCCGCGGCGCCGCCCCCACGTCGGCGCTCATCGCGCGCGGAAACGACTTCCCGGGCAACTTCTCGCACGTCGCGCTCGTCCACGTGGACGCCTCGACGTCCCAAGTCTCGCTCATCGAGGCGCACATCGAAAAGGGGGTCACGGTCGCGACCGTTGACGAGTACCTGCGCGACACCAAGCTCCGTGTGATGGTGCTGCGGCTGCGCGCGAACCTCCCCGCGCTCGTCGCGAAGCCGATGCTGCCGCACGAGGCTGCCACGTGGGCGCTCGCGGAGGCGAAGGCGCGCCACGTCCCGTACGACTTCGCGATGGACTGCGAGGACCACGGGAGGCTCTTCTGCTCCGAGGTGGCCTCGGCCGCCTACGAGCGACACGGAATCCGTCTCTGGATGGGAATGTCGACGATCTCGTCGCCGGGGCTCTGCGCGTGGCTTGCGTCGTTCGGCGTGGAGAACTTCCTGACGCAGGAGCCCTCCGACCTGGAGTACGACCCCCAGCTCCGCGTGGTGGCCGAGTGGCGCGACACGGAGGCGCTCCTCCAGGACCACGTCGACAACGCGGTGACGGACGTGCTGCTGGAGGGCGCGGAGCGCGGGGAGCGGATCGGGTACTCGAGGCCGATGCTCCCCGTCGCGAGGGTCATGAAGGCGTGGAGCTGCGGGCTGAACGTGCTTGGCGGCGTCGGGCCGATCCCCGAGGGGATGAGCGCCTCCGCGGCGCTGCGAAGCGAGGAGCTGCGCACACGGCACGAGGCGCTCCGCGGGCGGCTGCTGGGACGCGTGGCGACGTTCCGCATGGAGCACGGCTACACCCCGCCTTATTGGAAGATGGTCGAACTCGCCCGGTAGGGCGTCTCGAAGCAGTCCTGACGATCGATCGGTTTGACGCGCGGGGGCGATCCGGGTAACTTGCGCGCCACGATCCCCGGTCCGGAACGAGGAGCGCCCATGTCCCGCCCAACGCCCCGCTGGCTGGTCTCGCCGAGCTTCGACGTCGCCCTCTTCACGGGGCCCGCGATCCTCTCCGTCCTGCTGGTCTGGCTGATCCCGGGGGCCTCCGTCTCCGGGGCCCAGACGCCGCTGTGGGCGTGGCTCCTGTTCGTCGTAGGAGTGGACGTGGCCCACGTGTGGGCCTCCCTCTACCGGACCTACCTCGATCGCGAGGAGCTCGCGCGCCGCCGTTCCCTCTACGTCGGGACGCCGCTCGGCTGCTGGCTCGCCGGCGTGATGCTGTATTCCTGGGGACCGCTCGTCTTCTGGCGCGTCCTGGCGTACGTGGCCGTGTTCCACTTCGTACGCCAGCAGTACGGGTTCGTCGCCCTCTACGAGCACCGTCTGGGGGAGCGGGGCCGTTTCGACCGCGTGCTCGATCGGGTCGTGATCTACCTGGCGATGCTCTACCCGCTCGCCTTCTGGCACGGGAGCCTGCCGAGGTCGTTCGAGTGGTTCGTGGAGGGGGACTTCGTCTCCGTCGGAGCTGGAGTGGGACCGACGGTCGCGGCTGTCGCGTTCGTCACGGCGCTCTCGGCGTTCGTCGTGCGGCAGGTCTGGCTCCTCGCCACGGGGCGTCCCATCAACCCCGGGAAGGCGTTGGTGGTCTTCTCCACGGCCCTGTCCTGGTACGTCGGGATCGTGCTCTTCAACTCCGACTTCGCCTTCACGATGACGAACGTGCTGGCGCACGGCGTCCCGTACTTCGCGCTCGTCTGGATCTACCTGCGACGCCGCGCCCCCGATCGGGCGCCGGAGGCCTTCCTGGCGAGGATCGCGCGGCCTCGGTACCTGCCGATGTACGTCGGCCTCCTCTTCGCGATCGCCTTCCTGGAGGAGGGGGCGTGGGACGTCCTCGTCTGGCAAGAGCACACGTCGGTGTTCGGCGCCTGGCCCGTGGGGGGCTCGGTGGCGGGATTTGAGGGGGCGCTGGGGTTCCTGGTGCCGCTCCTGGCGGTGCCCCAGGCGACGCACTACATCCTCGACGCCTTCCTCTGGAAGTTCGATGGGTCGAACCCGGGCCTGCGAGAGGCCCTCCTTCCCGCGGCCGTTGCGGAGGACCGCCCGCCGCGGACGCCGGAGCTGGTCAAGTAGGGGCTTGCCGCCTCATCTCGGGAGATTGGCCGCCTGGGATGCGCGAACCGCCGCGGCGAGCGTCGAGACGATCACGGCTTCGATCGCCGGCGGAACAGGATGGCTCCACATCGCTTCCGTCCGTCTGCTGCGGCGGTATCCCTTGACCGACTTCCGGGACAGTGCAGAATGGGGCGCGGCATCCACGAGGCAACCAATGCGTACCGGGGGAGTCCTCACTCTTAGAGGATGGAAGGGATACGATCTCGCAATCTCGTTGGCGCCCGTGACGTTCCTCGTCGGACCCAACGGATCGGGCAAGAGCAGCCTCCTCGAAGCGTTGGCTCTGATCTCCCACCTGGCGAGGCGAAACTCCCTGCAAGACGATTTGCGCCCGTGGCTGCGCGGGTGGCCCGATGGCGTCTTCTCACGATCCGGCGTCGGCCGCCCTGTCCACGAAGTATCGATCGAGATGCAGTGGGGAAAGGGCCACTATAAGCTGACCTTGCGGAATCCCCAGCGACCGGAGATTTGCCACGAGTCACTGATCGTGGGCCCGCACACCTTCATCGAGACAATCTCCAAGGGTAGGGGTAGGACCCGCAAGTTCTACGGATTGGGCGCCGGAAGGCCCCTCGAGACCGACGACCCATACGAGTCGGCGCTCGCGCTCATCAGCCGGTCGCGCAAGAAGTGCGGCTCTGCCCGAGCGCTCGTGGACTTGCTCTCGGCGATGGAGGTCTATGCCCTGGACGCGGACTTTCTCCGCGGCACCGCGGTCGACACCCGCCCCATCCCCTACCAGCGCAAGGGAACGAGCCTGGTGGCGGGGCTCTTGGATGCGGATCGGCTACCATCCATGAGGAAGCAGGTGCTCGCCGCCCTGCACGCGATTCAGCCGGACCTGGCGGGTTTCAGGACGACGGCGAAACCCCGAGGCGCGGTGCTCAGCTATTCTGATGGCCGGGAAGTGGACCTGGACGAGGAGAGCGACGGACTGGTGCGAGCGGCCGGGATGTTCCTCGTCCGATACCGCCCTGATTGCCCCTCGATCCTGGCGTTCGACGAGCCAGAGAACGGCTATCACCTGTCCAGGCTCGTGGAGGTTGTCACTCGCCTCGCGCCAGCTTCAAGTGCCGGAGCGCAGGGTCCTCGGCTGGTGATACTGGCCACACACAGCCCGGCGTTCGTGGAGAAGGCCGTCCGCGCGCTTCGAGGCGACGTTGGCGTGGTATCCCTCTGGAGAGCCGCGGGCGGCGAGGTCCTGGCGAGCCAGTGGGCGGGCGAGGAACTCCTCGAGAAGGACGGACTCGCAGCCATGCTGGCACAGGCGTTTGGTGGAAACACGCTTGGCAGAAGGGCAAGGGGAACGACCTCGCGGGACTTCATTGATCCCGACTTGCGCAGCGGGTGAGGATCTCCTCAGGCTAGCGCGGGAGCCGCGGTCGTCCTCCTCGCCGCGGAGAGCAGGAGGGGAAACACCAGACAGACGGCGCCGCCGATGCGGATCGAGAGCGGCACGCCGAGGCGGTCGGCGACGTACCCCATGAGGAGCTGCCCCGCAGGCAGCGAGGCGCCGAAGACGAGGGCCCACACGCCGAGGACCCGGCCGCGCAGGGCGTCCGGGACGTCTGCCTGGATCAGCGCGTTCGAGGTCGAGAAGAAGGTCACCATCGAGAATCCCGCGGCCGCCATGACCAGGCCCGCGGCATGGGGGGCCTTCACGAACGACAGCCCAACGAGCGTGGCGCCGAAGAGGCTCTGCATCCGGAGGACGAGCTTGCGACGGTTGAACGCATCCGACAATCCCGCGAGCCACAGTGCCCCGATTACCGCCCCTCCCCCGTTCGCGGAGAGGAGGAGCCCGTACCCGAGCGATCCGACGCGCAGGTCGTCCTCGGCGAAGGCCGCCATCTGGGAGAGGTACGGGTGGCCGAAGAGCATCGAGACGACGAGGAGCGCGATGAGGACCTTGATCCCGGGCGCCCGCGCCACGTAGCGAAAGCCCTCCACGAGCCTCTGGCGAAATCCCTCTTCGGGGGGAGCCTTCATCTCCAACGGAATCCGCATGGCGAGGAGGACCGCGAAGACCGCCAGGAAGCTCGTCCCGTCGATGAGGAAGCACCACGCGGTGGTCCCCCACAGCAGGATCACGAACCCAGCCGCACCAGGTCCCAGCACTCGGGTGATATTAAAGAGGAAGGTGTTGAGCGAGATCGCGTTGAGGAGGGACTCCTTCCCGACCATCTCGACGAGGAACGACTGGCGGACGGGCATCTCGATCGCAAAGACGCAGCCTGAGAGGGCGGCGAGCGCGATGACCTGCCAGACCTGGACCCGCCCGTCAAACACGAGGGCCGCCAGGACGAGCGAGATGAAGGCGTTCAGGAGCGACGCCATCGCGAGGATGCGGCGCTTGGGCATCCGGTCGGCCAGGACCCCCCCAAGGGGCGCAAGGAACGCGAGGGGGAGCATCGACACGGCGGCCGTCAGCCCGAGGAGCTTCTTCGACCCCGTGAGCTGGTAGACGAGCCACGCCTCCGCGGCGCTGGCCATCCAGGAGCCCGCGAGCGACACCCCCTGCCCCAGGAAGAAGAGGCGGAAGTTGGGCCTCGCCAGGGACGCGAACGTCCTCCTCGTCCAGTCGGCCCTGGGCGCGTCCGCTGCGGTTTCGGGGTTTGCGGCGTCCACGACGTCTCCGGAAAGGAAGGAGAGGATACCAGCCCGGAGCGGTCAGGCCGAGCATCCGTCGTCTTGAGCGTCGTTGACCCGGGCCGACGCGGCGCATAGCATCGAGGTCGCCTTGCGGCTACGGAGAGCCCCATGCGGCCCCGCCTGACGCTTGCGGCCTGCCTCGCCTGTGCGCTCGCGCTCCTCGCGGAAGAGGGCGCGGTGGACCGCTACGGCGACCCCCTTCCGCGGGGGGCGGTCGCACGGATGGGGTCGACACGGCTCCGCCACTTCGACCATCCACGCGGAAACGTCTTCTCCCCCGACGGAGAGCTCCTGGCTTCGGGCGGCGACGACGACGTCGTGCGGATCTGGGACCCGGCCACCGGCAAGGAGGTCATAGCGCTCCCAGGGTCCGGCAAAGGAACCATGGCCGTCGCGTTCAGCCCGGACGGCGCCCGCCTCTTCACCGCCGGCGTCGACAAGCGTCTTCGCATCTGGGATGTCGCGACTTGGAAGGACGCTCGGACCATCATCCCGGGCGGGGACTCCATCCAAGCCCTCTCCGTTTCACCTAACGGAAGCCTCGTGGCCGCGGCGATGGACTGGGGCGTCATCCGCTTCTGGGAGGTCGAATCGGGCGATGAGTTGCCCGAGCTCAGGATCCACCCGCGATTCGCGAGCTCGGTCGCGTTCCGCCCCGACGGCGGGGCGTTCGTCTCGACGGGCGGGGACAACAGCGTGGCCCTTCATGACTTCATTGCTGCCAGGGTCGTCTGGAGGTCGAAAGGAGCGGGCAAACGGGCGGTCTTCTCGCCCGACGGCGCTATCGTCTACTGTTGCGATCTGGGAGGACCGGTCTACATCGTCGACGCGAAGACGGGGAAGCGCGACCGGGCCCTTCGCGCCCCCCAGCACAAGGCATCGAGCTTCGCGATCAGCCCGGACGGGAAGAGGCTGGCGATCAGCGAATACCATAGCGGAGACGTCATCCAGTGGGACCTCGACCGGAAAGAGGAGGTCGGGCGGTTCCCCGCAGGGCCTACCGAAGTGCCCGGTCGCGGCCTCTCGCCGAGCATGTCCTACTCCCCGGATGGCAAGCTTCTCGCCACGGGAGACCTGGTGGGCAGGCTGCGAGTCTGGGACGCAGAGACGGGAAGCGAACTCCTGCCCCAGCCGGGCCACGTGGGAGCGATCCGTCACCTGGAGTTCGGGACCGACGGGCTGACTCTCGTTACGGGCGGAGACGACGGGAGCGTGCGCGTTTGGGACGCGGCCACAGGGAGAGAGCTGAGGATGGCCGACGGCCGCGAGGTCGGGAGGATGGCGCTGGACCGCGAGGAGGCCGCCCGCGAAGAGGGTCTGGCCGTGCTCCGACCACCGGCGAAGGACAGAATCTCGATTTGGCTCGTCTCGCCCGATGGCGGATCGGCCGTCTCCAGGTGGGGAGAGTGCATCTTCTTCTGGAGGACCCTCCACCCGGAGGAGGGTCGCCGGTTCCGATGGTCCGGGGGCGGCGAATTCTCCCCCGACGGACTGACGCTCGCGCTCCTCGACGGGTGGGACCGGCCGATGTTGCTCGACGCCTCCACGGGGAGCCTCCTGCGTGAGATGGAGGGGGACCCGTCGGGAGAGCGGGAATCCTATTCCTCGCTCGAGTTCTCCCCGGACGGCACGACGCTCGCGGGGTCGGGGAGCGAGGGGGTGCGCCTGTGGGATGCGGCCTCCGGACGAGTCCTGCAGACCGTCGCGGCCATGAAGCCGTCCGCGTTCAGCCTCGCGCTCTCCCACAACGGCCGTCTCCTGGCTGGAGTGGTCGAGAAGAGGATCCTGATCTGCGAGATCGCTACGGACCGCGTCGTCCTCGACCTGGGCGCAGAACGGACGTCGGCGGTCGATCTGGCCTTCTCGCCGGATGACCGTCTCCTCGCAGCGCTGGGGATGTGGAGCAAGGATGCAGTGGTGTGGGAAGTCGCCACCGGGACGGAGGTGTGCCGTCTCGAGGGGCATCGCGCCGAGGTCCGGTGCCTCGCGTTCGCCCCGCACGGGCTCCGCCTGGCAACGGGGAGCGAGGACGGCACGGCGCTGGTGTGGGACGTGTGGCGTCTCCTCGATGCGACCGAGTCCGCCGCCGCGCTCGACGTGCTCTGGGACCGTCTGGCCCTGGCGAACGGGGCGGCCGCGTGGGCGGCCTCGGCCGCGATGACCCGTCGGTTCGAGGAGGCGGTCCCTCTCCTGGCAAGGCGGCTCGAGCCGGTGTCCGCCGACCCGGAGCGGGTCCGCCGACTCGTCTCGGGGCTGGGCTCCGAAGAGCCGTCGGCCCGCGAGACGGCACGGGAGGAGCTGGTGCGCGTCCGGATCGACGCCGCGGGTGTCCTTCGCAAGGAGATCCAGGGCGCGACCCCGGAGGTGGCGAAGGCGATCCAGGCAATCCTCGACACGCCCTTCCTCTCCCTCCCCTTGGCCGCGGGCGAGACGCTACGCACCCTGCGGGGGATCGCCGTGCTCGAGGAGGTCGCTTCCGCGGCCTCGCGCGAGGCGCTCACGGTGCTTGCCGGGGGCGCCTCCCAGGCGGCCGAGACGCGGGCCGCCAAGGCCGCCCTCTCGCGGATGGACAAGCGACCTGCCCCTTCGCCCAGGTAGCCCCGGACCCCGTCGGGGAATTCCGGAAATTCCCTGGACTTCTTGACGCACCGCGTTATGCTTCCGTGTGGGGTGAGCCGAAGGAGGATCTCGATGTCCGCCAACGGTCGCTCTGTCGCCGTCGTTCGCGGCGTGCGCACCCCGTTCACCAGGGCCGGTACCTTCTACCGCGAGCTCACCCCCGTCGAGCTGGCGCGCCTGACGCTCGTCGAGCTGCTCCAGCGCACCGAGATCCCCCCCGCCGACGTCGATCACGTCGTCCTGGGGAACGTCATCCCGAGCATCCACGCGCCCAACGTCGCCCGCGAGGCCGCCCTCGGCGCGGGCGTCTCGCCGCGCACCCCCGCATTCACCGTAAACCGCGCGTGCGCCTCGTCGAACCAGGCCATCACGAGCTGCGCGGAGGCGATCCTCTCGGGCCACGCCGACGTCGCCATCGCCGGCGGCGTCGAGTTCATGTCCGACGTCCCGATCCTCTGGAACCGCCCCGCGCGGAAGCTCCTCATCGGCCTCTCCAAGGCCAAGGGGCTCGGCGCGAAGCTCGGGACCTTCCTCAAGGTCCGCCCGAAGCACTTCGTCCCGGAGGCCCCCGCGATCGCGGAGTTCTCCACCGGCCTCTCGATGGGCCAGGCGGCCGAGAAGATGGCGAAGGAGAACCACATCTCGCGGCAGGCGCAGGACGACCTGTCCTTCAAGAGCCACGTCAACGCCGCGAAGGCGACCGACGACGGGCGCATGGCCGAGGAGATGTTCCACGTCATCGTCCCGCCGCGCTACGAGGAGGTCGCCGTCGAGGATAACGGGATCCGCCGCGACACGACGATCGAGTCGCTCGCGAAGCTGAACCCCGTCTTCGACCGCCGCTACGGCACGGTCACGGCGGGGAACGCCTCCGGCCTCACCGACGGGGCCTCCGCGGTGCTCCTCATGGCCGAGGACAAGGCGCTCGCCGAGGGGCGCACGCCGCTGGGCGTGATCCGCTCGTGGGCCTACGCGGCGATCGACCCGCGCGACCAGCTCCTGCTCGGCCCGGCCTGGGCCATCCCGGACGCCCTCGAGCGCGCCGGACTCGGCCTGAAGGACATGGACCTCGTCGAGATGCACGAGGCGTTCGCCGCGCAGGTCCTGTCGACGACGCAGGCGCTGGCGAGCCGCACGTTCGCGGTGGAGAAGCTCGGCAGGGACGAGCCGGTCGGCGAGGTGGACCCGGCGAAGCTGAACACGCGCGGGGGGTCGATCGCGATCGGCCACCCGTTCGGGGCGACGGGGGCTCGGCTCGTCATGAGCACGCTCCTGGAGCTCGCGCGTCTGGGCAAGCAGTTCGGGCTCGTCACGGTGTGCGCCGCGGGCGGAATGGGCGTGGCGATGGTTCTGGAGCGTACGTAGCGATGGAACAGACGATCGAGAAGCAGGAACAGGCAAGCCCCTTCACGTTCGAGGTCGACGCCGAGGGGATCGGCGTCCTCACCTTCACGTGCCCGGGCTCGAAGCCGAACACGCTGTCCGTCTCCCTCTTCGAGAGCCTCCCTGGGCTCCTCGAGAAGGTCCAGAAGACGCCGAACCTCCGCGCGATCGTGTTCCGCAGCGGCAAGCCGGACATGTTCATCGCCGGCGCCGACCTCGAGGACCTCGGGAAGATCCCGACGCCCGCCGACGCGACGCGCCTCTCGAGCGAGGCCCACAAGGTCATGGCCCGCTTCGAGGACATGCACGTCCCGATCGTCTGCGCCATCCACGGCATGTGCATGGGCGGAGGCACCGAGCTCGCCCTCGCCTGCCACTACCGGATCGCCACCGACGACCCGAAGACCGTGATCGCCCTCCCCGAGGTCAAGCTCGGCCTCCTCCCTGGCGCCGGAGGCTGCCAGCGCCTCCCGAGGCTCGTGGGGCTCCTCAACGCCCTCGACATGATCCTCCCGGGCAAGAACGTCTACCCCAAGAAGGCCCTCCAGATCGGCCTCGTCGACGAGGTCTGCCCGAACGCGATCCTCCTCGACGTCGCCAAGAAGGCGGCGATGAGGCTCGCGGAGGGCAAGATCCCGAGGAAGCGCGCGCCGAAGACGGGCCTCCTGACCCGCCTCCTCTTCGAAGGGAATCCGGTCGGCCGCAACTACGTCTTCAAGAAGGCCACGCAGGGCGTCCTCGAGCAGACCAAGGGGTGCTACCCGGCGCCGCTGAAGGCCCTGGAGGCGATCCGCGCCGCCGTCGAGCTCCCGAACGTCGCGGACGGCTTCAAGCGCGAGGCGGAGCTCTTCGGCGAGGTTGCCTCCAGCGACATCGCGAAGGGGCTCATCGGCCTCTTCTTCGCCATGCGGGAGGCGAACAAGGAGAAGGGCGCGGACGTCTCCCCGCGCGCCGTGCGCAAGATCGGCGTCCTCGGCGCGGGGTTCATGGGGAGCGGCATCGCCCAGGTCGCCTCGGACAAGGGGTACGTCGTCAGGTTCAAGGACCGCGACGACGCCTGCCTCGGAAAGGGCCTCAAGGCCGTCCACGAGTACTTCACGGGCCAGGAGCGGACGCTCGGCCGCCCCGAGGCGACGCGGCGCCGCCAGCAGGTGAGCGGCGGGACCACGTTCGAGGGGTGGCGCACGGTCGACATGGCCATCGAGGCGGTCTTCGAGGACCTCACGCTCAAGCGCAAGGTCCTCGCGGAGTTCGAGGCCGCCACGCGCGACGACGCCATCTTCGCGTCGAACACCTCGTCGCTCCCGATCACCGACATCGCCGCGCAGGCGAAGCGCCCCGAAAACGTCGTCGGGATGCACTTCTTCTCCCCCGTGCCGAAGATGCCGCTGATCGAGGTGATCAAGGCGAAGCAGACCGGCCCGGAGGCCCTCGCGACGACCGTGGAGGTCGCCAAGAAGTTCGGCAAGACCGTGATCGTCGTGAACGACGGCGTGGGCTTCTACACCTCGCGCATCCTGGGCCCGTACATGAACGAGGCGGGGAGGATGCTCCTCGAGGGGATGGCGATCGACGCCCTCGACCACGCGATGGAGCAGTTCGGCTTCCCGGTCGGCCCGATCGTCCTCATGGACGAGGTGGGCATCGACATCGCGGCGCACGTGGGGAAGATCCTCGGGGACGCCTTCGGGGAGCGGATGAAGGGCTCCGAGATGGTCGAGCAGATGGTTAAGGCAGGGCGGCTGGGGAGGAAGAGCCAGAAGGGCTTCTACCTGTACAAGAAGGGGAAGAAGCTCGGGCCCGACACGTCGATCTACGCGATGATGCCGGGCGGCGCGGAGAGGAAGCCGGTCCCCGCTGAGGAGGCGGCGGACCGCCTCGGGTACGCGATGGCGAACGAGGCGGCGCGCTGCCTGGAGGAGGGGATCCTCCGCTCGGCGAACGACGGGGACGTGGGGGCGGTGCTGGGGCTGGGGTTCCCGCCGTTCCGGGGAGGCCCATTCCGCTGGATGGACAAGGTCGGGCTCTCCGCGGTCGTCGGGAAGATGGAGGCGCTGGCGGCGAAGCACGGGGCGCGCTTCAAGCCGGCGCAGATCCTGACGGACATGGCGAAGGGCGGAAAACGGTTCCATACGGCGTAACGGCCGTAGGGGCGGCCCTTGTGGCCGCCCGAGGGCACGCATCGAACAGGCAACCGCCGACATCGAGGGACTCGTCATGACGACCGAAACGATGGGAACGATGCAGGGCGTCGCTCAGGGGAACTTCTGGACCGACAACGTCGACCTCCAGTTCTACTTCAAAAAGGCCGTCGACTGGGCGGCCTTCGTCCCCGACCTCGAGAGCGGCTTCAAGGAGGAGGGCGGCTTCGCCAGCCTCCAGGAGGCCCTCGACATGTACGAGGAGACCCTCAAGCTCGTCGGCGACTTCTCCGGCAACGAGGTCGCCGCGCGCGCGCGCGAGGTCGACGCGGCGCAGGTGAAGTACGAGGACGGCGAGGCGGTCCTCTCCCCCGGGATGCTCGAGAGCCTCGAGAAGGCCAAGCAGCTCGGCGTGGTCGCCCCCGACATGCCGCGCTCCGCGGGCGGATGGAACTTCCCGCTGACCGTCACGGGCATGGCGGTCGAGATGATCGCGCGCGCCTGCCCGGCGACGATGGTCCAGTTCGGCTTCTTCGAGGCCCCCGCGCGCCTGATCCACATCTTCGGGACCGAGTTCCTCAAGAAGGCGTTCCTCGAGAAGCTCTGCAAGGGCGAGCTGTCGGGATCGGTCTGCATCACGGAGAGCGACGCGGGCAGCGACGTCGGGATGATCAAGTGCGCCGCGGTCCGGAAGGGCGACGCCTGGAGCGTCTCGGGGCGCAAGCAGTTCATCTCGAACGGCGGCGGCGAGGTCGCGGTCGTCGTGGTCCGCACGGACCCGAAGTCGAACGGCCTGAACGGCCTGTCCCTGATGGTCGTCCCGCGGCATGTCGAGAAGGACGGCCGGCAGGCGAGGAACTTCGAGGTCGCCCGCGTGGAGCACAAGCTCTCGATCCGCGGCAGCGCGACGTGCGAGCTGGCGTTCGAGGACTCCGTGGCGTACCTCCTCGGCGAGGAGGGGAAGGGGTTCGACCACATCCTCCACTTCATGAACGAGGGAAGGACGGCGGTCGGCATCCAGAGCCTGGGCGTGATCGAGGCCGCCTACCGCACCGCATTCAAGTTCGCCCGCGACCGCGTCACGATGGGCAAGCCGATCTGGAAGCACGAGCTCGTCGCCGACATGCTCGCGGAGATGGAGACGGAGGCCCTCGCCCTCCGCGCGGGCCTGATCAAGGCGTACGAGTGCCAGGACAGGGTCGCGGCGATCGAGAAGAAGATCGCGAAGGCGGCCGCGGGATCGGCGGAGGCTCACGACCTCGAGCACCAGAAGAAGTCGCTCGAGCGGTACGTCCGGCTGCTCACGCCGCTCGTGAAGTTCTACGGCGCGGAGCGGTGCAACCAGTCGACCGGGAAGTGCCTGCAGATCCACGGCGGCTACGGCGTGATCGTGGACTATGACGCGGAGCGCCTCTACCGCGACTCCCCGATCTTCGCGATCTACGAGGGGACCTCGCAGATCCAGAGCCTGATGGCGCTCAAGGACACCTTGAAGGCGGTCATGGCGGCGCCGAAGCCGTTCTTCAAGGACATGATCGCGACGTGGTGGAAGAAGCGGTTCTCGGGCGACCCGCTCGATCGCCAGCTCGCGGAGGCGGAGTACCTCTGGAGGCGCTCGGTGGCGCACGTGGTGCTCGCGATCCGTCGGGACCTGTCGAAGGTGACGGGCGCGCCGGGGATGGGGATGAAGGAGAAGTTCGCGGTCCTCATGGAGGCTCGCGACGGCTTCAACGCCCTGAACCTCGCCTTCCTGCGCGCGGAGCGGCTCTGCTGGCTCGCCTCGATCGCGATCTTCGGACGGATCCTGGTCGAGCAGTCGCGGAAGTTCCCCGAGCGCCGCGTGATCGCGGAGCGGTACCTGACGCGCCGCCTCCCCGAGGCGCGGATGCACGCCGACGTCGTCCGCGGCAAGGACCGCACGACGCTCGACTGGATCAAGCAGCAGCAGGCGTAGCGGAAAGAGCAAGGGCCCCGGGCGGGCTTGCGCTCGCCACGAGGCCCTTGCCTGCTGGATGAGGACGGTTCAGGAAACGCGCTGACCACCACACGGGGTCAGACCGCCGGAAGAGCGTCGCAAGCGCCCTGCCATCCCATCCGAAGCGCGCGGATCGCCGTAAGTCCAGGCCCGCGCGGGCGCGGACAAGAGAAGTCCGTCACGACCCCGACCGCTGACGCGGACATCGGGCGTCCGTGCGGACACTCCTCATCACCCGCACCCGAATTCGTCGATCCATGCCGGCCAACGACTTGCGACGACACTCGATTCGGCATGCGAGTTGCGCAATGGATGGCGCCGGACGTCCTTCTCGTGTGCAGCGGGGCGTCGCGGGCCCCGCCAGAGACCGCAGTTCGGAGGAGAACTACCATGAGGCAGGCGAAGCGAACCAGGGCGATGGCGATGGCCGTCGCGTTCTTCCTTCTGACCACAACGACGGTGCGGGCCGACGAGCCTGACCCCGGCACGATGCGGGTCGATGGCCAGGTCGAGCTCCAGCCGAACGGCGACGGCACCGCCCATGTCGTGCTCGACTTCTCCCCCCGCGACTACAACAACGTGAAGTCGAAGTTCCCGAACCCCTTCCAGTTCCTCCGCGACTTCGGCTCGGCCCGGGCGGACTACGAGATCGCCGACGGGGCGGCCTGCCGCTACGACGACGCGGCCTCCGCGGTCGTCATGGACATCACCGAAAAGGGCTCCATGAAGAACCGCGGAAATGGCGTGTGGGAGCTCCGCATCCAGGCCGGCCCGGAGTTCGTCAACCAGAAGAGCGGCCCCGACGGGAGGACGACCTTCTACTTCTATGAGCACGGAGAGCTCGTGGAGTCGATCCCGTACAAGGGGCAGCTCCAGTATCAGCTTCCCCCGCAGGCGGGGAGCGCCGAGTGGGACGCCTCCGCCCGCCTGATCCGCTTCCAGCTCCCGTACACGGGGCGGCCCGGGCCGTCGAGGCTCGCGCACGACCTCAAGGTGAAGGACCGGATGATGACCGCGATCTACAAGGTCTACGGCCTCGGCTCCGACTTCGCCGCGATGTGGGTGGCCAAGTCGACCTTCCGCAACACCGGCGACGGCGCGATGAAGGACTTCCAGGTCCGCTACCGCCTCGAGGGGTACTCGGACTGGAGCATGTGGGAGACGGCGGAGGAGATCATCCCGGGGCAGACGTTCGTCAGCGTCTACTACCCGGTGCTCGACAAGTCGATCGCGCAGCTCCACTCGAACTCGCCGGCGAACGTGCTGACGGAGTGGAAGTACACGGACGCCGACGGGAAGGCGCAGGAGGGGCGTGACGGACGCCGCGTGGTCCTGCTGGGCGGGCACGAGTTCATCTTCAGCAACCTGACCTCGGGCGACAGCTACGGGACGTTCGCGGACGCGCACAACAACGCGCCGTTCGTCGCGGCGTGGGTGAGCCGGGACGACCCGGTGATCAAGCAGTTCGCCGCGCTCGCGAACAAGAAGGCGGGCGGCATCGGCGCGACCTCGGACGACGAGAGCGCGGTGAAGGCCCTGATGGCGTGCTACGAGCTCATGGTCGAGTCGGGGATCACGTACCAGTACCCGCCGTCCCTCGTGGACCGCTCGCTGAGCTTCGACGCGCAGTCGGTGCAGAACGTGAAGTTCCCGAGGGACGTCCTGCGCGACCGGTCGGGCACCTGCATCGACCTGGCGATCCTGTTCGCCTCCATGACGAACGCGATCGGGATGGAGCCGTACCTGGCGCTGGTTCCCGGGCACTGCTTCCCGTTCGTGAAGATGCCGAGCGGCAACTTCGTGGCCGTGGAGGCGACGGGGGTCCTTGGCGGCACGAACGCGAGGTCCTTCGAGGACATGTTCAAGGAGGGGAACGAGAAGCTACGCGATGCGCTCCGCGACGGGCGCATCTTCACGGTCGACCTGCAGAAGCTCTGGACGCGGGGCATCTCGAACCCCGAGCTCGAGCCGCTGCCGAACGACATCCTGGCCCAGTGGGGGATCGTCGGGAAGGCCGAGGCACAGCAGCAGGCGCCCGCGACCGAGCAGAATCCCGGCCAGGGTGCGGCACCCCAGCCGCCTCCGGTACAGCCGATCCCCGTGCCGCAGGCGCCGTCCTTTGAGGGGACCTGGGGCAGCATGGTGACCGAGGCGGCCGCCGGGCAGCAGGTGACCTACCCCGTCCTGCTCGTCATCGAGTACCGCGGGAACGGACAGTACGTCGCCGCGTACCGCGCACAAGGGACCATCCCCACGGCCTGGGGCTGGCTCGAGGCGCGGGTCGACGAGACGTTCGTCGGCGCGGTGACGAACGGCGTGCTGGTCCTGCAGGGGACGGGCAAGACGCGCACGTGGCTGTGCAACGGGAGCGTGGAGGCGATGCTCCTGGACAGCGCCTCCTTCGCGATCAACGGAGGGGCCCTCGTGGGGACGGGCGGGAACAACGTGGAGGGGTTCAGGAACCTGTCCCTCTCGCGGCAGTAACGTCGAACACCTCTGCGCAACGAGGCCGACGCGATCCTGGACGGGTCGCGTCGGCCTTGTGCTATCCTCTCCGCTCGCATGGATGTCGACAGGCGGGTCGTGGTGGCGGGAGGCGGCGCGGCCGGGATGATGGCCGCGATCGCCGCCGCGGGCGAAGGGGCCAAGGTCGTCCTCCTCGAAAGGACCGCTCGACTCGGGCTCAAGCTCCAGATCTCGGGCGGGGGCCGCTGCAACGTCACGAACGACGAGGGAGACCCGCGCAGGCTGGTCCGCATGTTCCCCGGGGGCGGACGACGCCTCCTGAACGCCTTCCACGCCTTCGGCAAGGAGGACCTCCTCGAACTCCTGCGAAGGCGAGGCGTCGAGACGGTCGTCGAGGCGCCCTATGGCAAGGTCTTCCCCGCGAGCGACAAGTCGACCGACATCCTCGACGCCCTCCAGGCGGAGATGCGCGACCTGGGCGTGGACGTCCGCCTGAACACGCGCGTAAGCGGGGTCGACGTCGAGGACGGCCACGTCGCCGCGGTGCGGACGGAGAGCTACGTCTTCCCCTGCCGCGCGGCCATCCTCTGCGTAGGCGGAAAGTCGATGCCGAAGTCGGGGTCGAGCGGCGACGGCTACGCGATCGCGCGCGCCGTGGGGCACACGGTGACCGACCTCTTCCCCTCGCTCGTCCCGCTCAAGGTCGAAGGGGTCGGAGGGCTGGCAGGCGTGGCCCTCCGCGACGTGGAGGGGATCGTCCTCGTCGACGGGAAGAAGGCGGACGGGCCGTTTCGCGGGGACATGCTCTTCACGCACTCGGGCCTCTCGGGGCCCGTGGTGCTGCAGCTCAGCCGCGCGGCGTGCGAGGCGCTCCGTCGAGGCGCGACAGCCGAGGTTCGGATCGCCCTCCGTCCCGGGGCGACGGCCGAGGACGTCGACGCCGACCTCAGGCAGCGGTTCGCCTCCCGCGCGGCGGCCCAGGTCGTCACGGTGATCGCCGAGCTGATGCCGAAGGCCGCGGCGGCGCTGTTCCTCTCGAACCTCGGCGTCGGCGCGGATCGCCCGGTCTCTCAGCTCTCGCGCGAGGAGCGTCGACGCCTCGTGGAGGGGCTCCTGGCCTGGAGGTTCCCCGTGACGGGGTGGCTCTCCTTCGACATCGCGGAGGTCACTGCCGGGGGAGTGGACCTCGGCGAGGTGGACCCGAAGACGTTCGAGTCGCGGATCGTGAAGGGGCTGTTCTGGGCGGGAGAGGTGCTCGACGTGGATGGGTACGTCGGGGGATACAACCTGCAGGCGGCGTGGTCGACGGGGTGGGCGGCGGGGAAGGGAGCGGCGAGGGCGGCGATGGAGGGGGGCCTGTGAGGCGCGGGGCGACGATATCAGACATCCGACATCAGACATCTGACATCAGATAGGACCCGTCAACTGACCTGTTCACCGACCATATCTGATGTCAGATGTCTGATGTCTGATATCGCTATCGAGTCACTCGATAGACCCTCGTATCGCGCAGGTTCTTCAACCCCGCCTTCTCGAGCACCTCGCGCTGGTCCCCCGCCCCCGTGAAGAAGTCCAGGTGCTTCCCGTCGATTCCCCCCCCCACGTCATGCGCCCAGAACCGTCCGTCGTGCACCGTCCCGTCCGGCAGCTTCGCCCCCACCGCCGACGGCACGTACAGCTCCGTCCCCACCGGCACGACGTCCTTGTCCACCGCCACCGACCGGAACGGGATGAGGTGGTACCCCTTCGTCCCCAGGCCGTTGGGGCACTTCACCACCTCGAAGCGGCCCTCCTTCCCCGTCACGTTGATGACCCGACCGTCCCGCAGCTTTCCCGTCCCCTCGATCCTGATCCGCTCCACGAACTTCTTCGCGAACCGTCCCAGCTCGTTCCCCTCGTCGTCGAGGATCGGCGTGTCCGCGGGGTCCTTCGCGTAGGTCTCCTCGAACTCCACCCAGTAGAAGGTGACCTTGAACTCCCCCAGCTCATCGAGCGTCTTCGGGTCCGGCTTCGCGCCCTTCGGGTCGGGGACCTCGCCCGCGGGGATCGTCACGCGCAGCCTGGAGGCCTTCACGCCGAGCAGGACGACCTCGGCGACGGGGACGCGCCCCTCGAAGACCAGCTCCCACCCGGAGTCGGTGCGATCGACGTCGACCTCCTTCACCGCTCCCTCGACGCCGTGGACCAGGACGTCCTTCGTGATCGGCTTTGCCCCGTCCAGGCGGAGCCGCGAGACGCGGAGGGGCTGAAAGGTGACGTACGTGTCCTCGCCGACGACCTCGACCGTCGCGGGGACGTTCGCCCAGGGCGGAGCGGCCGGGGCGGACTCGCGACAGCCGAGCAGGAGGACGAGGAGGACGGCGAGCCGTCTCACCGGACCAGGCCGTTCGAGATCTGCTTGTGGACGAACCCGCGGAGCGACTTCCGGTCGCGGTCCTGGATCTCGACGAACGCGAGGCCGACCTCCCAGAGCGGGAAGCCCTTCACCTGCTCGCACCGGGCCACGCGGGCGCGGACGCGCATCGGCGGCTGCTCCTGCAGGAGGCGCAGCTCGACCTTCAGCTCTTCTCCGTGCCGGAACGTGCGGTCGACGCGGAAGCTGGCGCCGGTCTCGCAGACGTCCTCGGTCTGCGTCACGCGCGACGTGGTCCAGAAGCGCGCCGCGGAGTCCCTGTAGTACAGCGCGAGGCGCGCGGGGACGCGGACCATGCGCCGCAGCTTCGCCGTGGCCCGCTCGCGGTTCGTGATGGCCATCCCGATCCCCTCGAGGACGCGCTCCGGGGTGTACGGCCGCGGGATGTGCCCGCGGGCCCCCGCGTCCAGGGCCCCCGCCAGGAGGTACTTCGTCTCGCCCGTGTACGTCACGACGACCGTCGCCTTCGGGAATAGCGCGATGAGCTCCTTCATGGCGCCGAGCCCCGTGGGGCCGCCCTCGACCTGCGCCGTCGCGGTGATGTCGACGACGACGATGCGCGGCGAGAGGGTCCGGTAGAGCGGGAGGAGGTGGTCGGAGTAGGCGGTGTCGGTCCAGACCTGGAAGCGGGACCCGTCGAGACAGGCGCGGAACTTGCGCCGGTTCCCGGGGTCGCGCTCCACGAGCAGGATGGGAATCCGTTCGGTCTCGGTCATCGTCCCTCCGTGAATGCCCCTCTTCCCGTCAACGGTGTACCGGCGCGGGGTCTCCGGGGGAAGGGCTAACTCACGCGCAAGCTCACTCCGTTGCGCCGGCGGAGGGGGTCCGCTGCCTGCGCGCCTCCGCCAGGAGGATGGCGGCGGCGTGGGAGAGGGAGAGCGAGGTCGCGCCGGGGCGCATCGGGATGCGGAGAAAGCCGTCGCACAGGTCCCTCATCGCGCCGGAGAGCCCCCGCTTCTCTCCCCCGACCGCGAGGAGGATCGGGCCGCGGAGGTCGATCCCCCACGCGGAGCGCTTCGCCCCGCCGATGCACCCCCACGCCTTGACGCCGCGACGGGCCAGCTCCCCGAGGGCCCCGGCCGCGTCGTCGACGAGCACCAGCGGCAGCCTCTCGTAGGCGCCCGAGGACGACCTCGACACGTCGACGCCGTCGAAGTCCCAGACGTGCTTCTTGATCAGGACGCCGTGGGCGCCGAGGGCGTCGGCGGTCCGGAGCGTAAAGCCGAGGTTGCGCGCGTCGTCGATCCCCTCGAGCAGGAGCAGGAGCGGCGGTTCGGCCGAGGCGTCCAGCGCGCGCAGCAGGTCCTCGAGCTTCGTCGGCGTCCGCGGCGTGCAGATGGCGACCGCGCCGCCGTGCGTCTTCCCGTGCGTCATCCGGTCAAGGTCCGCGCCCGGCACGCGCTTCACGGGCACTCCGGTCCTCGCGCAGGCCTCGATCAGCTCGGCGACCTTCTCTTCCCGAGCGCCCTGGCTGATGAGCACTACCTCGATCTTGCGGAGCCTTGCCTCGACGGCCGCCTGGATCGAGATCTTCCCTTCGAGCTGCTCCATCCCATCAGTATAGGCGGGCGTGCTCGTGCTCGTACTCGTTCTCGTGCTCGAACGGATCAGGTACGATCCCCCCACGAAAGGAGCCCCCCATGCGCCACGTCCTCCTCCTCTGCCTCCTGCTCGTCCTCGGCTGCGGCGCGGACGAGGGCGGCTCGAAGAAGCCCTCCCACGCCTGGCCGCCCGAGGTCGGCAAGCCGTACCCCGACCTTGCCCTCGTCGATCAGGACGGCCAGCGCGTCTCACTCTCCTCCTTCAAGGGCCGCGTCCTCCTGATCGAGCCGATCGGCATGAACTGCGCCGCGTGCCAGGCCTTCGCAGGCGGAAATCGCGCCGAGATCGGCCCCTACGAGGGCGTCACGCCGCAGGCCGACCTCCAGTCGATCGAGGAGTACCTCCCCAAGTACGCGGGCGGCGTGAAGCTCGACGACAAGCGGATCGTCTACGTCCAGCTCCTCCTCTACGGCATGTCGATGGAGGCCCCGACGGCGGAGGACGCGAAGAAGTGGGCGGAGCACTTCAAGATGGACCGCTCCAAGGACCGCATCGTCCTCGCCGGCGAGGCGTACCTGATCGGCGACGCCAGCTACAACATGATCCCCGGCTTCCAGCTCGTGAACGAGGAGGGGGTCCTGGTCTCGGACAGCTCGGGCCACAACCCGAAGGACAACCTCTACACGAAGCTCCTCCCCGAGCTTGGGAAGCTCTTGAAGAAGTAGCGACGGCGGGATCCCAGGCCTCACCTACCGCCCGTAGCCCCCTCCGCCCGGGGTCTCCACCCGCAGGACGTCTCCGACGCGAAGCGTGACGGCCCCCTTCGAGGGGAGGCGCGTGGTCCGCTTCCCGCGCACGAGCGTGTTCCGTCCGGGCCGCCCTGGACCACCGCCGGCGCTCCCGGGCGGCCCCGTGCGCCGACGCTCCGTCTGCAGACTGGCTTCCATCGGCGCCAGGGCGCGGACCGCGCGCTCGATCCCCTCCCCGCCGGCGTGGCGACCCTTTCCTCCGCTCCCCCGCCGCAACCGATACGCCTCGACGCGCAAGGGAAAGGCCGCCTCGATCGCCTCGACGGGCGTGTTGCGCGTGTTCGTCATGTGCGTGTGGACGCCCGAGAGGCCCGCTCCCTCCGGCCCGCCGCCTGCCCCGCCTCCAATCGTCTCATAGTAGGTGAATCCCTTCCCCCCGATCACGACGTTGTTCATCGTCCCCTGCGACGCGGCCGGGATGCGCCCCGGGAGGGCCTTCGCGAGCGCCGCGAACAGCACGTCGACGAGGCGCTGGGACGTCTCCACGTTCCCCGCGCAGACGGCCGAGGGCGGGAGGGCGTGCAGGACGCTCCCGGGCCTCGTCCGGACGACGATGCGCTCCATCGCCCCCGCATTCGCCGGGAAGTCGGCCGGCGCGAGGCAGCGGAACACGTAGTAGACGCAGGAGAGCGTCACGGCCACGGCCGCATTGAGCGGACCGGCCACGGCGTCCGCCGAGTCGCGAAGGTCCACGACCGCGCGGCCGCGTCCGATCGTCAGCCTCGCGCGGATCGGGACGGGCCGCCCCGACACACCGTCGTCCTCGAGGGCGTCCACGGCCTCGTACACGCCCGTCGGGAGCGCTCGGAGCACCCGCCCGACGACGTGCGCCGAGTACCCGCGCATCGCGGCGGAGAACGAGGCCTGCTCCCCGCGAGAGACATCCCGAAGCAGCTCCTCGATCCGCCTCTCCCCGTGCGAGAGCGCGGCGAGCTGGGCTCGGAGGTCTCCCTCCCGTTCGCCTGGGTTTCGCATGTTCGCCAGGAGCAGGCTGAGGAGCGCCGGGTGGGGTTGCCCTCCCCCTACGAGGCGGATTGGGGGGATCCGGAGCCCCTCCTGGTAGATCTCCGTGGCGACCGGCATCGACCCGGGGCTCATCCCGCCCACGTCGGCGTGATGCGCCCGGTTGGCCAGGACGAATTGAAGCCGGCCGCGATGGAAGACGCCCTGGAGGACCGTGATGTCGGGCAGGTGGCTCCCGCCCTCGTACGGGTCGTTCAGGATCACGATGTCGCCCGGGTGAAGCGGCGTTCCCGCCAGGGCGGCCCGTGCCGAGAGCGGCATGGCGCCGAGGTGAACGGGGATGTGAGCGGCCTGGGCGAGCATCTCCCCGTAGGTGTCGAACACGGCGCAGGAGAAGTCGCGGCGCTCCTTGATGTTCGCGGAGAAGGCGCTCCGCTGCAGCACGACGCCCATCTCCTCGCAAAGCGCCGCGAAGCGGTTTCGCAGCACCTCGAAGCGGACGGGGTCGATCCCATGCGGCCGAAACGGACGAGTCATGGAGCAATCCTCAGGCTTCCCCACGGGTCCACGCGAAGCACGGCCCCGGGAGGGACCCATGTCGTCGCGCTGTACTCGAGCACCAGGGCGGGTCCCGCGACGCGAGCGCCGGCATGCAGGTGCTCGCGATCGAAGGCTGGCACGGCCCGTGTGGCCCCTGCCCACGTCACGCGCTGGGTCCCGATCCGCGCGTCGCCCGTCGTCGCCCTCCAGCGCGGGACGGCGGGCTTCGGACGCACACCCACCGCACGGGCGCGGAGCGTCACGGCGACCACGCGGCGATCGGCGACGAATCCGTACCGCGCGCGGTGGGCCTCGGCGAACCGCTCGGCCAGCCTCGGACCGAATGGGACGCGCAGCTCGAATGACTGCCCCTCGTATCGAAGGTCGACCGTCCGCTCCACGCGCCAGCGCGAGGCCGGCAGGCCGCGGGAGCGCAGCTCGGCGAGGGCGCGTCGCGCGAGCGCGTCGATCCGAGTGCGCAGCCGCGGGTCGCCGGCCGCCGCGAGGACGGTCTCCGAGACATCGTGCACGGCGTCGGCGAAGAGCATGCCGAAGGCGGAGAACGCCCCGGGGAGCCGCGGGACGACGACCTCGCGCATCCCGAGCGAGCGGGCGAGGGCGACCGCGTGGAGGCCTCCCGCCCCTCCGAAGGTGAAGAGGGCGAAGCGGCGCGGGTCGAGGCCCTGGCGGACGGTGAGGAGGCGGAGAACGCCCGACATCGTCTCTTCGGCGAGCTGAAGGATGGCCTCCGCGGCCCGTGCCTGGCTCATCCCGAGGGCGCGTCCGAGCCTCTCGATGCGCGGCTTGATGCGATCGGCGTGGAGCGGGAAGTCCCCGCCGAGGAGGCCCCTCGGGTCGCATCGCCCGAGGGCCACGTTCGCGTCGGTGACCGTGAGCTCTTCCCCGCGGCCGTAGCAGACGGGGCCGGGGTTGGCGCCGGCGCTCTCGGGGCCGACGCGGAGGACGCCGTCCCTTCGGATGCGCGCGATGGAGCCTCCGCCGGTGCCGACGCTGCGCACGTCGACGGCGGGCAGCGGAACGGGGACTCCGATCACCGACGACTCGGTGGTCACGGGGAGGGCGCCGTCGATTACCGCGGCGTCGGTGGAGGTCCCTCCCATGTCGAAGGTGACGATCGGGCCGAGGCGGGTGGCCTCGGCGAGCGCGAGGGCCCCGAGGGCCCCTCCCGCGGGGCCGCTCGCGATGGTGGCGACAGGGAGGTCGCGGACCTCGCGCGGGGAGGCGAGGCCGCCGTTCGAGCGGAGGAAGCCGAGGGGCCTACCGTCGAGGCCCCGCTGGAGGGCGCAGGCGTAGCGCGAGAGGAGCGGAAGGGCGCGGGCGTTGAGCGTGGTCACCGCGGTCCGCTCGAACTCGCGGAACTCGCGAAGGACGCGATGGGACTCTGAGACGGCGAACCCGGCGCGCCGCAGGGCGTCGGCGAGGCGGCGCTCGTGGGCCGGGTTCGCGTAGGAGTGCAGGAGGCAGACGGCGACGCTCTCGGCGCGCTTCTTGCGCACGGAGGCGACAACGCGGCGGACCTCGGCGTCGGAGAGCGGTGTGATTACGTCCCCTTGGGGCCCCACGCGCTCGCGGACGCCGATCCGCATGGCGCGAGAGAGGACGGGGCGTGAGCGCGTCGGATGGAGGGCGTAGAGGTCCTCGCGGTCCTGCCGTCCGATCTCCTCGACGTCCTCAAATCCCGCTGTCGTCACCAACGCGGTCCGCGCGGTCTTCCCCTCGAGGAGGGCGTTGACGACGATCGTGGTGCCATGCAGGGCGAGGTCGGCTCCTCCGACGGCCTCGACGGCCTGGAAAAAGGCCCTGGACGGGTCGTGCGGCGTGCTGGGGACCTTGTGGGTGCGGACATCGTCCCCCTCGACCGCGACGAGGTCGGTGAACGTCCCTCCCGTATCGATCGCAACGCGTCTCGGCATGGCGACTCTATACCATGCGCGGGGCCAGACCCGTCAACCTTGGACTCGGAGGGGTCGAGGATCGCGTGTCCATCGGTTAGAATCGCAGTGCGACGACATCCTGGAGGACGCGTGACCACGAGTGACCTGGTCCAGGCGCTCTTCGCCGTGTGCATCCTGTCCCCGCTGGGGATCCTCGCGTGGAACGTCCAGCGGATGCGGGGAGAGGTGCGCAAGGTCGTCCTCGTCGCGGAGGACCTGGTCGCCCTGCTCGAGGAGGGCGACTTCGCTCGGGCCCTCTCGCGCCTGGATGAGATCGGAGGCTCTCTCGGGAGCGACGTGCAGGAATTCCTCCGACGGCTCCTTCAGCAGCCATGGGTCGGCGCCGGGGACGCCGTGCGGATCGCAGCCGACCACGTCGTTCCGCGCGCCACCGGCCTCCTGGGCTTCATCGCCTGCATCGCCGTGCCGGCGGGGTTGGTCATGCCGATGGCGACCCACCACCGCGCCATCGAGCAGGCAGGCCTGGCCATCGCCCTCTTCGGCGTCATCTCCATCGCGGGCGTCTTCCTGCTGCCCTTCTACGCCGACGCCAGCAAGCGACGCATCATCCGAGCCATCCACGAGGTCCAGCACGCGGCCGAGAAGTGGCTCTCCGAGCACCGGGAACCCAGGTGACCCCTTGCCGCGCGGTCGCGTGAAGCTCGCCGCTACCGGAGCCGCTCTTCAAGGAAGGCGTATGTGACCTCGAGGCTCCGCTTGATCTCGGCGGGGTCCGGCCAGCCATGCCCCTGCCCGATCAGCAGCTCCACGCGGCCGGACACGCCCGCCTGCGTGAGGGCCTCCACCATCACGTAGGCCTGGGTGTGGGGGACGAGCGGGTCCTTCGTCCCCTGCAGGAGCAGCATCGGCGCGTCGCCGGGCGAGACGTACGTCAGCGGCGAGGCCTTCCGGTACGCATCCTCCATCTCGGCGGCCGTCCCGCCAATCCAGTTGCGCAGGATCTCCTTCGACTGGTCGGGGAGGTCCTCCGCGAGCGTGTCCGCGGGGCCGAAGAACGACACCACGGCCTCGACCTGGCTCGACTGGTCGGCCCAGCCCCCCTCCCCCTCCAGCCCGTCGTCCTTCCCCATCACGCCGAGCATCATCGAGAGGTGCGCGCCGGCGGAGAACCCCATCGCGCCGATCTTCTTCGGGTCGATCCCGTACTCCTCGGCGTGCGCCCTTAGGAACCTGACCGCGCACTTCACGTCCTCCACCTGCGCCGGGAACGGGTGCTTGGGCGCGAGGCGGTACCCGACGCTCGCCGCGACCCAGCCTCGCCGGGCGAACTCCCAGGTCATGTCGTCGTGGACCTCCTTCTGCCCCGCCGCCCAGCCGCCGCCGTGGATGATCAGGATGCAGCGACACGGCCCCTTCGCCTCCTTGGGCCGCGCCAGGTCGAGCGTCAGGTCGACGTCGCCGCCCTTTCCGTAGACGAGGTCGTCGTCGAACCGGACGTCGTCGGGAGGCTTCGGTCCGTCGGCGAGCGCGGGGGCGAGTAGGAGGAGGACCAGCGAGAACGTGCGCCGCATGCGATGCACTCCGAATCGATACGCGACAGCTTACGAGCGCATCCACCCGCGTGGAAGGATTGCGACGCGCATTCACCGCGGAGACGCGGAGGACGCAGAGACCCGCAGAGGCCGCGATTCGAAGACGAGCATCTCCGCGGGTCTCTGCGTCCTCTGCGCCTCCGCGGTGAATCGATACGGTTTGACGCCCTCGGACCTGGGCAAGTACGCTTCCCCGCATGAAGTGCCCCTCCTGCGGAATCCCGAACGCGCACGCCGCGAAGTCCTGCGCCGGGTGCAAGGCCGACATCGCGTACGTCGGCCAGCGCACCTACGCCGGCGAGCAGTTCGTCTTCGTCGAGGCCGACCCGCAGCACCCGATCGTCGTGGACGCCGCCGAGGGAGACCAGACCACGCACGGGATTCGCGTGACCGAGCCGCGCATCTTCTCGCGGCACGAGTGGTCGGTCGTCCTCGCGGGCGCGATGCCGCCCGACGCCGCGTCGTGGGCGCAGGCCGACACGATGCACCTCTCCAGCCTCGCACGGCACCGCCTGAACCTGTTCACCATCGTCACCGATCGGAAGATCTACGCCCCTGGCGGCGAGGCCCAGGTCTTCGTCGTTGCCCTCGGACATGGCGGCGGGGAGGTCGAGGTCGAGGTGAAGCTCTCCGGCCAACGGATCGCCCAGCAGAAGCACCGCCTCGACGAGACGGGGCTCCTCCTCCACACGCTCCCGGTCCGGGAGGCGGGCGAGTACCGCCTCCTCGCCGCGATCATGGGTCGGCCCGAATCCGGTGCGGTCTGCGACTTCACCTGCGCGGAATTCTCCCTGTCGCCGCTCCTTGCGAAGGTTGCTTCGTTCGAGCCCGGCTCGGGTCGCGTCAAGTTCGCCCTCGACGTCTCGCTCCTCGGGACGCCGTACGCGGGCGCTGCGACCGTCCGACTCCTCTCGGACGACGACAAGCTCTTCGAGGAGAAGGTCAAGATCGCCGCCGGCCGCGTCCAGTTCGATTGGGCCGTGCGGTGGTACGGCCACGGGACGCTGAGCGCGGAGATCGTCACGCCGGACGGGAACACGGCGACGGTCGCCTTCCCGAACAGCAGCATCGAGCAGACCACGCCGTTCGAGCTCTCGGCCCTCGACCCGCCCGTCCAGGCGAGTCTGCACCCGTTCCCCGAGGCCCAGGGATTCACGCGGGGCCTCCACTGGGCGCGGGGGCGCGAGGAGGACCTGCCGTTCTCGCTGGAGTCTCACGTCGCAACCGAGGCGCGGATCGTCGCGCAACGCAATGCCAGGCTCGTCCACGTCGACGTTTTCGACCCGCATTCGGGGGCGCGATCGTCAATCGAGTTGCGCGACGTCAAGCTGGGTCAGGTGATTGCATTTCCCGTCAAGCCGCCCTACGCCGTCTTCACGATCGGCGCCTTCGTCGAGCGGGGCCGTCCGTTCGAGTCGTGGGGATGCGTACTCCACCCCGAGGAGCTTACGGGGTCGCTCACCGCGCCCGACACGGGGTTGCCAGGGGACCGGATCGTCGTCAAGGTCGGGTCGAGCCACCGCGCGAAGTGCCTCCTGCTGGTGTACGACGCGCGTCTGGAGCATGAGAGCCCCACTCCGAGGCTTGCGGAGTGCATCCGCGGGCACATCGAGGATGCGACCGAACAGCTCGGGAACAATCGGGTGCTCGAGCTAAGCGATCAACGAACGGTATTCAAACACACCGACACGGCGGTAATGGCCGCTCCCGGGAACGCTGCCGGGGAGTCAGCGGAGGGGGCGTTTGCGGACGCGGCCCCGGATGGAATCTACCTCGGCGATGACGGCGTGGACGAGGAGCTGGCCGAGATCGGCGATGAGTCGCTCACCTCCACCTACTCGCGCAACCGCGTCGCCGAGCTGGCGCACATTGAGCTGTTCGACGTGGAGGGCGAGGTCACCAAGGCCCCGCGCCTGGGGGACCAGATCGGCACGTGGCGCGTGCGGGCCTACCTGTTCCGCGGCGTCGACTGGGTCGAACTATCCAAGGACGTCAAGGCCGACCTCCCGCTCTTCGCCGAGCCCGACCTCCCCGCGATCGTCGGCGAGGGGGACGAGGTCCACGCCCGCGTGAACTACCACACCGCTGGGGAGGCAACGCTCGTCGTCACCACGCCGGAGGGCTCGAAGAAGCACGCCGTTCGGGGAGACGGCGCCGTGGAGGTCCTCCTCACACGGGCGGGCGACGTCGTCGCCGAGATCTCCTCCGCGGAGCACCGCGACACGGCGAGGCGCACGGTCAAGGCCCCCGGCAGGGAGACCGTGACGGCCTCGCGCGTCTCCCTCCTGCCGAAGGGAGGGGTCTTGCGCGCGAAGCGCGTGGCCGTCTATCCGTCGCTCGGCGAGATGCTCGCCGGCGCGATCGAGTCGCTCATCCGCTATCCGTACGGCTGAGCGGAGCAGACCTCGAGCACCCTGTACGGGCTTGCCATCAGCCGCCAGGCCATCCGGAACGGCGTCTCCAAGGGCGACGCCGGCCGCGTGGACGCCCTCCTCGCCGCCGGCGTGGCGCGCCTCCGGCAATTCCAGCACGACGACGGGTTGTTCTCCATCTGGTGCGGAGGCAACAAGGAGGCCGGGATCACGGCCCGCGTCGCACACCGCCTCTCTGCGATCCGCGATCTCCCCTACCCCGACGCGCACGACATGCTCGGGAAGGCCGTCGCGGCCCTCGTCAAGGCGGGTCATCGCGACAACCAGCTCCTCCCGCTCGACCGTCGCTTCCTTGACAAGCTCCGCTCGGTGAAGGACGCGGTCTCCCTCTACTTCCATGGCAACGGGGAGCGGCCGAAGGCGCTCGAGGCGCTCCGCAAGTGGGCGCGCGTCGACGGCGAGTCGGCCCGCTGGGAGGGCAAGGCCGCGGACGGCTACTGGGGAGGGGACCTCGAGGCCACGGCCGACGCGACGCGGGTGATGTGGCACGCGCACGACCCGCTCTTCCGCGCGGGGTTCCAGCACGTCGGGTCGAAGGTGGTCAACGGCATGCTCTTCTCGACCGCCGACACACGCGCCCTGGTCGAGCTGTTCGCCTCCATCGACCGGACGGGCTCCCGGGCCCGCGTGGACGGCAAGGAGGTCACGGTCTCCGAGCCGATCGTCGCACAGGAGGTCGAGGCCCTCGACGACGACCTTGTGGTCCGGGTCGACGAGGAGCGGGAGATCGACTGGCTCGCCCCGAGGAAGGACTTCGCGTTCAAGCTGGACGTGAAGCCGACGAAGGCGAAGCTGGGCGAGCGCGTGAAGGTGACGATCACGCTCAAGGAGGACTCGATCTGCCCGCTGGCGCGGATCTGGCTCCCGGGCCCGCTCGCGCTCCTCCGCGCGGGGGCGAACGCCCAGACGGCATGCCTCCCCGTCGGCGTGAGCGGCTATCGCTGGGTGGGCAAGGGCCACCTCGAGGTGGAGGCCGTGGCGGTCCGTCGCGGCCGCGGTGCCGTGCGCGTCGCGGTGCACGACCTCTACGACGCCGAGAAGATCGGCGTCGCCTCCCCCATCGACGTCCGCGTGGACGCGCCGTAGTCCGTCTGCTATCCTCTTGCCCCCTCGACACAGCGGAGCACCACCATGTCCACACCGTTCCGGATGCAGATGGAAGACGTCTCGAAGACGTACGACAAGAAGGTCGTCATCAAGGACGTCTCCCTCTCCTTCTATCACGGCGCGAAGATCGGCGTCATCGGAGGGAACGGCGCGGGGAAGTCG
The DNA here is from genome assembly GCA_964649705.1 of uncultured Planctomycetia bacterium. Taxonomy (GTDB): domain Bacteria; phylum Planctomycetota; class MHYJ01; order WSZJ01; family CAZYRM01; genus CAZYRM01. Next base: position 2,231 of record CAZYRM010000023.1, on the reverse strand, counting down.
ACCCTCCTCCGGATCATGGCCGGCGCCGACAAGGACTTCGACGGGAAGCTCTCGCACGCCCCCGGGACAACGATCGGCTACGTCCCGCAGGAGCCGCTCCTCGACAGCACGAAGGACGTGCGCGGCGAGGTCGAGGAGGCCGTCGCGTGGATGCGGGAGCTCATCCGGAAGCACGAGGAGGTCGGGACGAAGCTCGAGGGGAAGCTCTCCCCCGACGAGATGGAGAAGGCCCTGGAGAAGCTCTCGGAGCTCCAGGAGAAGATCGACGCGGTCGGGGCCTGGGAGATCGAGCGGCACATGGAGATCGCCGCCGACGCGCTCGAGCTGCCGCCCTGGGAGGCGAGGGTCGCGACGCTCTCGGGGGGCGAGCGGCGGCGCGTGGCGCTCTGCAAGGTGCTGATGCAGGCGCCGGACCTGCTGCTCCTGGACGAGCCGACGAACCACCTGGACGCGAACAGCGTGGCGTGGCTGGAGCGGCACCTGCTCGACTTCCCGGGGACGGTGATCGCGGTCACGCACGACCGGTACTTCCTGGACAACGCGGCGCAGTGGATCCTGGAGATGGATCGGGGCCGCGGGATCCCGTGGAAGGGGAACTACACGTCGTGGCTGGAGCAGAAGAAGGCGCGGCTGGAGAAGGAGGAGAAGGCGGAGGCCTCGAGGCAGCGGACGCTGGATCGGGAGCTGGAGTGGATCCGGATGTCTCCGCGGGCGCGGCAGGCGAAGCCGCGGGCGCGCATCACGGCGTACGAGGAGCTGCTCAGGCAGTCGGCCGAGCAGGCGCAGGGGGGGATGGAGCTCAGGATCCCGCCGGGCCCTCCGCTCGGGTCGTTCGTCCTGAAGGCGAAGGGGGTGAAGAAGGGGTACGGCGATCGGGCCCTCATCGACGGGCTGGACATGGAACTGCCGGCGGGCGGGATCGTCGGGGTCATCGGCCCGAACGGGGCGGGGAAGACGACGCTGATGAGGATGATCATCGGGCAGGAGAAGCCGGACGAGGGGACGCTGACGCTGGGGCCGACGGTGTCGCTGGCGTACCTCGATCAGAGCCGCGAGTCGCTCGACTCGGAGAGGACGGTCTTCGAGGAAATCTCGGGCGGCGCTGAGGTGATCAAGTTCGGGAAGAAGGAGATCAACGCGCGGGCGTACGTCTCGTGGTTCAACTTCCGCGGGGCGGACCAGCAGAAGAAGGTCGGGGAGTGCTCGGGGGGCGAGAGGAACCGCGTCCTGCTCGCGAAGATGCTGAAGAGCGGGGGAAACCTGGTCCTGCTCGACGAGCCGACGAACGACCTGGACGTCGACACGCTTCGGGCGCTGGAGGAGGGGCTGCTGGGATTCGCGGGGTGCGCGGTGGTGGTCTCGCACGACCGGTGGTTCCTGGACCGGATCGCGACGCACATCCTGGCCTTCGAGGGCGAGGGAAAGGTGCGGTGGTTCGAGGGAAACTTCCAGGCTTACCAGGAGAAACGGCACGAGGAGCTGGGCACGGCGGCGGACCAGCCTCACCGGATCAAGTACAAGCGGCTGATCCACGAGTAGGAGAGCTGCTGGATTCGACGACGGTCAATCAGCGAAGTGGGGCGGAATCCAGCAGTTGATGCCGAGGTGCAGCGAGCGGCCCGCGGCACCAGGACTGACGCAGCTTCCGACCGTGCAAGGCCTTCCGGGAACACAGGCAGGGCCTGACATCCCTGGCATGGTGGTTGAAGAGACCCCCAGCACTGGAGGGTCCAGCCATGCCCGAGCTCCTGCTGAAGCACGAGGTCTACCAGATCGTCGGGGCGGCGTTCCAGGTCTACAACGAGCTGGGGACCGGGTTTCTCGAGGCGGTCTACCAGGAGGCGCTCGAGGTCGAGCTGCGGGCGCGTGGTGTCCCCTTCGAAGCGACTGCCCAACTGCGCATCCGGTACAAGGGGCAGCTACTCGAGAAGCACTACGTCTGCGACGTGATCTGCTTCGATTGCGTCATCGTTGAGTTGAAGGCGATGGTCAGGCTCACGTCGCTCGACGAGGCGCAGCTCCTCAACTACATCAAGGCCAGCGGCCACCGAGTCGGACTCCTTCTCAACTTCGGTGCGGCAGGCGGACTCGAGTGGAGGAGATACGTTCGATGATCCACGAATGAACACGAATGGGCACGAATCGTGAGTGGAACAGGCGGGATCGGGGGATCACCGGCGGCCGCGCTGCCCGAGGAGAAGGGGCGCGCCGCGCCGCAGCGCGGCGCGCCG
>CAZYRM010000022.1:0-56563 GCA_964649705.1 uncultured Planctomycetia bacterium | reverse complement strand
AGCGGCCGCCGTTCTCGGAGGCCAGCTTGTCCAGGAAGTCGGGGTTGCACTGGCCGACGCCGACGCAGTGGATCCGGATGCGGTGCAGCTTGTTCCACTTCCGCACGTTTTCCAGGATCTTCTCCGGCTCGATCGTTTTTCCGGCCGTCGGCGTCCCGTCCGTCATCAGGAAGATCGTGTCGACCTTCAAATCCCTCTTCGGATCCCCGATCCCCTCGCCGGCCATCTTGAACGCCTTCTCAAGCGTGTCGTTGATGTTCGTCGGGCCCTCAGGGTGGAGGCCCTGTACGAAGCCCAGGTTGCACTTCTTCTTGTTCTCCTTCGTGGCCTCCACGAGCCCCTTCTCCCATTCGTCCACCGACCCGTTGAAAACGAGTACGTCGAACAGCGTGTCGTTCGTCAGGCGGCTGAGCGTCTTCAACAGCTCGTCCTTCGCCACGCCGATCTTCATCACCTTCTCGGCGGGGTTGACCATCGGCCCGATGTCGTCCCCCTTCGGCTCCTGCCCCGTCACCAGCACCTGCATCTGCCTCGCCGGCTCCGACATGCTCCCCGAGATGTCCATCGCGAAGATCACCTTCTTCGACGTGATCTCGATGCCCCAGAACACCGTCGTCCCCTGCAGGTCCTCCAGGTCCTCCTCGTAGAGCACCTCGAAGCTGTCCTTCGCCTTCGTCCACCACCCCTTCCAGTCCTCCACCTTGGTCCCGAAGTCCTTCCCCGTGAGCTGGCGCAGCATCGCCCACGTCTCCCGCTGCAGCCACTCCTTGGAGGTCCCCAATAGCCCGATCAGCGGCTCGATCGAGCCCTCCATCCGGATCCGGAAGAGCGCGTCCGCCGCCGCGTACTTCACCTGGACGTCCGGCGAGGCCAGCTTCGCCGCCGCAATCGCGATCCCCTCCTCCGCTCCAATCCCGCCGATCGCCTTCAGCGCCGCCACCTGGATTCGCACGTCCGGCGCGTCGACGTACGGCTTCACCGCGTCCACCGTCGTTGGGTCGCCCAGGTCGCCCAGCGCCAGCAGCGCCGCGCGGCGGATCTCGTACGTCTCCTCGTCCCCCTTCGGCGACTTCGCCGGCAGCAGCAGCCTTAGCGGCGTCGCCGCCATCGGGCTCCGCGTGAGGCCCAGCCCCCGCGCAACCGCCGCCGCCATCGTGTAGTCCTTCAGGTCCTTGAGCCCGTTCTTCACGAAGTAGTCGATCGCCTGGTCGTTGCGGAAGTTCCCGATCCCGCTGACCACCGCCTCCCGGATGATGATGTCGAGCGGATCGTCGGGCTGCAGGCGGTCCAGCCGCCCCAGCAGGAACTTCGCCGACTCCACGAGGTCCGACTCCCCGAGCGCCATGGCCGACTCGTACGCGACGAAGAACCCGGTGTCGGCGTCCTTCGCCTTGAAATCCTTCTGGAGGATCGGCAGCCCCTCCTGGGGGGAGAGCCTTGCCAGCGCCGCCGCGACGTGCGGCCGCGCGAGGTCGTTCTCGTTCATCCCCTTGAGGACCGCCAGGATGACCCCCTTCATCCGCTTGTCACCGATCGCCCCGTAGGCGATTGCGAAGTCGGCGCGCAGCTCGCGGTGCTTCTGGAACGCCTTGTCCATGTCCTGGAGGACCGCGGGGTCGCGCAGCTCGCCGAGGGCCCAGACGGCGGCCTTGCCGACAGAGGAGGACTTGTCGTCGATCAGCGGGAGGAGCTTTCCGGCCGACCCGGCGAGCCGGAGCCTCCCAAGGCATCGAGCCGCCTCGGCGCGGACGCCGTCCTCCTTGGCCGCGAGCTGCGCGGAGACGGCGTCGAGGCACGAACCGTCGCCGAGCCGACCGAGCACGCGGAGCGACGTCATGCGGTAGCGCTCCGAGCCCGCATCAAGCTTCCCGAGGATCTTCTTTACGCGGTCCGTACGCCGCGTGGCGGGGTCCTTCGCCGGGGCGATCGTGCCCAGGAGGAGCAGAATGGGGACGAACAGGGCGAGCCGTGCCATCTCGACCTCCCTTGGCGTGTCCCGCAAGCCTAGCCTGCGCGCGCGGTCGGATCAACTTGCTTTCGCGACACGCCCTTGCCAGAATCCCCCGCACCCACGGAGGCCGCCATGGACAGGGACCTCGAGTCGATCCAGGAAGTCCGCTTCCTCGTGCGCCAGGCGAAGAAGGCGCAAGAGGCGCTCTACAACTACTCCCAGGAGCAGGTGGACCGGATCTGCTCCGCGATGGCCCAGGCGGCCTTCGCGAAGTCGGAGGAGCTCGCGCGCATCGCCGTCGAGGAGACGGGGATGGGCCACGTCGCGGGGAAGACGACGAAGAACCAGTTCTCCTCGCGCGACGTCTGGAACGCGATCAAGGACATGAAGACCGTCGGCATCATCGGCGCCGACGAGGCTCGCAAGGTGTTCGAGATCGGCGAGCCGGCGGGGATCGTCTGCGGGATCGTCCCGTGCACGAATCCGACGTCGACGGCGATGTTCAAGGCAATCATCGCGCTCAAGGCACGGAACGCGATCATCATCTCGCCGCACCCGCGGTCCGTGAAGTGCATCCAGGCGACCGTCGACGTGGTCTACAAGGCCGCCCTCGAGGCCGGTGCGCCCCCCGACTGCATCTCGTGCATGAGCATCGCGCTCCTCGAGGGGACCAACGAGCTCATGAAGCACGAGGACGTCGCGGTCATCCTCGCGACGGGCGGGAGCGGTCTCGTGAAGGCAGCGTACAGCGCCGGGAAGCCCGCCTACGGCGTCGGCCCAGGCAACGTCCCCGTCGTGATCGAGCGCACCGCGAACGTCGCGCAGGCCGTCGCGGACATCATCGTGAGCCAGCAGCTCGACTACGGGACGATCTGCGCGAGCGAACAGGCTGTGATCGTCGACGCGCCGATCAAGGACAAGGTCATCGAGGAGTTCAAGCGGCAGAAGGGGTACTTCGCGAGCCCCGAGGAGATCAAGAAGCTGGAGCCCGTCGTGATCAAGGGGAGCCTGATGAACCCCGAGATCGTCGGGCTCGCGCCGTGCAAGGTCGCGGAGCGCGCGGGGGTGAAGATCCCCGAGGACACGACCGTGCTCCTCTGCCCGCTCGACGGCGTCGGCCCGAAGTGGCCCCTCTCGCGCGAGAAGCTCTGCCCGCTCCTGGCGTTCTACGTCGAGAAGGACTGGGAAGCGGCGTGCGAGCGCTCCGTGGAGATCCTCGAGTTCGGCGGGATCGGCCACACGCTGGTGCTCCACAGTGAGGATCCGAAGGTGATCTGGGAGTACGCTTTCCGCAAGCCGAGTTTCCGTGTGCTGATCAACTCGCCTGCGAGCCAGGGGGCGATCGGGTACACGACGAACCTGTTCCCCTCGATGAGCCTGGGGTGCGGGACGTGGGCGGGGAACATCACGAGCGACAACATCTCGCCGAGGCACCTGATCAACATCAAGCGGGTGGCGTGGGGGAAGGGCGTGCCGACGCCGGCGACCTCCTCGCAGCAGGGGTTCGGCCAGGCCGAGGGCTTGCGCCGCTGGGCGGAGCAGGGGAGGCAGCCATTCCCATCGATGGTAGCCGCGCAGGGGTTCCGCGGCGCGGCGCCGGGCGTGGCAGGCCCGCAGCTCCTGGGAGGCGTGGTGGTGCCGATCACCGCGTCGGCGGGGAGGCCCGTCGCGTATGCGCCTCCGGGCGCGCCGACGGCGATGGTGGCGCCGCGGGGGTTCGACTGCCCGGTGAAGTCTTGCCCCGAGTCGAAGCGGGGCGCCTGCCACGGGTGCGGGTAGGGCCGGCCGACGGCCGGCGGGCTAGACGCCTCAGGAGCCCCCGAAGCCGATGGCGACCTTCTTCCCCTCGACGATGACGGGGACCTCGCGCTTTCCCCCGGTGAACGAGAGCATGGTCGGGAGCTTCGTCGGGTCCGCTTTCACGTCGACGTACTCGACCTCGTATTTGCGTGCGGCGAAGTCCTCACGGGCCTTCGTCGTGTAGGGTCAGGTCTCCTTGCCGAAGATGGTCACCTTGGGCATGGCGGTTCTCCGATTTGGGAGCGCGGGAGTATAGTCGTGGCCGAGGGGGAGGTCAACATGGCGCACGAGAACCCGCCCGTCGTCGAGATTGCGTGAATCGGGCGGGAGGGCGGCCTCTCCTGTTGACGGCGCCCGCCATCGCCCTTACGATGAGTATGGGTGTGACACCCATATCGATGAGGGAGGCCATGGCCAAGACCACGGTAGAGCTGGACGAGAACCTCCTCGATCGGGCCCGTCGCGCTGTGGGCGCGCGGACGATGCGCGAGACGCTGGAGGCGGGCTTGCGCGCCCTCGTCGCGCAGGCGGAGCGGGAGAAGCTCCGTCAGGAGTTGGGCACCTTCGACCTGGCGATGACGCCGGCAAGCCTGCGGAGAGCGCGGCGTGGCCGGTGAGCTGGTTGTCATCGATACGTCCGCGTGGATCTTTGCCCTGCGCAAGCACCCGCAGCCGGCCGTGCGCGACCGCGTGGACCGCCTCCTCCAGGAGGGAAACGTCGCGATGGTGGCTCCCGTGCGAACCGAGCTTGTCGGGGGGACGCGGTCGTCCCAGGAGCGGGATCGGCTGCTGCGTCGTCTCGGGGGACTCCTGACGATCCAGTTCGAGGAGGCGGACTGGGAGACGGCCGCCGGGTGGATGTTCGATCTTCGTCGATCGGGCGTCACGGTTCCGACGATGGACCTCCTGATCGCCGCGCCCACTGTTCGAACGGGCGCCGTTCTCCTCCACACGGACCGCGACTTCGACCGAGCGGCGCCTCGAATCGGTCTGCGAGTGGAGAGTCTCGTGGACGCCGTGGCGAACTCTTCGTAGGTGTCGATCCGCGCCATGAGACCGATCCGGTGGGAGCATCGGGTTCTCGTCCACTGTCTCGTGGCTCGACGATCTCCGCCTGGGACTCCGTGGGGAGGTGGAGCGTGAGGTCCTGTCTGGTGTGCATCGCGGCAAGTCTGTCGCTCGCCAGTCCGACCTTGGGGGAGGGCGACTCGGCCCGGTTCGAGGTTGCGTACTCGGAGAAGCTCGACGCGGCGACGTTTCTGAACGCCATCTCGGACGAGCCGAGGTTCAACGGGCCGTGGAAGGCGGTTCGAGAGACGTGGAGGCCCAAGATCGAGGCGGACCCCGAGGCCGCGCCGGCGTTCTCGCGGTGGCTCGGGCGGGGGATCCAGCTCGCGTACCTCCTATCCATCCTTCCCGAGGAGGACCTCGACGGCGTGATCAATCGGCTCGAGGCCCCGGACGACGCCCTGGCGGCCATCGAAGCGGGAATCGACGAGCCCGCCTACCTGCGCGTCTTCGAGGACCTCGAGAAGGACGTCGAGGGCGTTCGGACGATCCTGACCTTCCTGAAAAGGGAGGGCTTCGCCGAGGTTCGCTCGAAGAAGCTCGATGCTCTCCCGCTTCTCGCCCGAGTCTGGCTCGACGACCTGCGCGATCGTCGCTACGCGGCACAGCTCGCTAGCTGGATCGAGACCTTCACGGGCCGGTCCATTCCAGACCGTTGCATGCGAATCTATGTGTTGGTTTTCGCGCAACCCCTGTCCTTCCAGCTGGCGGGCTTCGCCGTCGGGTGGTCGAGCGATCCCACAAACGCGAACGGGATCCTGGTGCATGAGTTCCTGCATAAGTTCAACCCCTCCGCCGCAAATGTCGAACTGATGGAGCACCTTGCCAAGGAGGACGACTTCTACCGGGACGCCTTCGACCGCATCTACGGCGAATTCCACGAGGGACGCGAGGAGGAGTTCGTCGAGGCGGCCGCGCGGCATGTCATCGAGCGAATGTGGCCCTGTCGCGTGCGCAATCTGCGCTCGATGAAGTTCGAGTTCTTTTCGGAGAAGACCAGGGTGGGCGGAGTTCCCCTGGCGGCTATCCTGTACGAGGAACTGGGAAAGGCGCAGGTAGGACCGGGCCGGTTCGACTACAACACCTTTCTGGGGCGCGCGCTGGGGGACCTGAAGCCTGGGACCATCGAGGAGCGTTACCTGCAGGTCCTCCGCCCCGTCGCTGGAACCGCGGGCATGGTCATTCGCGAGAACGGGTCGATTGAGCGGGTCTTCGAGGGCTTCCCCGCGGCTGACGCTGGCCTTCGGGCCGGCGACATGCTCCTGCAGGTCAATGCAGTGGACGTCGCGGGCTGGTCGCGCGAGGAGGTGTTGGACCGCCTCGCGGGGGAGCCTGGAAAGCAGATCGATCTCCTCGTCCGACGCGGTAACGATGAGGTTCGCGTGAGCTTCAAGCTCCGCTGATGCGACCTACAGCCCGCCGGCGGAGGGCGCCTCGGGGGCGGGGCGGATCTGGCGGGCGGGGATTCCTCCCCAGAAGGTCCCAGGCGGGATCACGGTGTGCTTGGGCACGAAGGCGTGCGCGCCCACGACGGCGCCGTCGCCAACCTCGACGCCAGGCATGATGACCGCCATCAGGCCGATGTCCGCGGCCCGTCCAATCTTCACCGGCGCGATGACGAGGTGGCCTCGTTCCGCCGAGTGGCAGATGACCGTCGCGTCCCCGCCGATGACCGCGTCGTCGCCGATCTCCAGGAGGCACGCATCGCCAATCACGGTCGTGTTGATGTGGACTCGACGGCCGACCCTGGCCCCCATCGCGCGGTAGAAGAGCGGGAGGAGCGGCGTCACGCGGATCCAATTCATGAACGTGAACCGCACGAACAGGATGAGCGTGTTGAAGAGCGCCCAGCGGATCGTCCCGAGCGACAGGAATGGGTAGCGCCCCGGCGCGACGCGCAGGAAGAAGAGGATCCTCGTCGCGACGACCAGGACCATCAGGACCACGCCGAAGAGGAAGTAGGAGAACGCCCCGAGGACGCACAGGAGCAGGAGCCGCGACGGCTCCGTCCACGCCGCTGTGGCCCTCCAGGCGGAGACGCACATCCACACGCCCGGGAACGCCGCAAGCCCGAACAGGAGGCTCGCCTGCAGGTAGAGGAGGGGCACCAGGACCCATTGAAGGAGCGCCATCGGCGGGGGACGATACAGGAGCGGCGCGGTCCTGGCAAGTCTTGACACACTGCGTCATGAGCGGCAGAATGCCCCCAGACGCCAGGAGGACCGCCACATGCTCGACTTCACCCTCTCCGACGACCAGAAGGAGCTGCAGCGCCTCGCGCACCAGTTCGCCGAGAAGGAGATGGCCCCCATCGCGGCGGAGTGGGACCGCAAGGGCGAGTTCCCCCTCTCGCTCTTCGCGAAGGCCCACGAGGTGGGCATCATCAACCTGAGCATCCCCCCCGAGTACGGCGGGCCGGGCCTCTCGCTCCTCGACGAGTGCATCGTCGCCGAGGAGATGGCGTGGGGCTGCGCGGGCCTGAGCGCCTCGCTCGGGCTGAACGCCCTGGCGTGCCTTCCTCTCCTCCTCCAGGGGAGCCACGAGCAGAAGAAGAAGTACTTCGGACGGCTCGTCGAGGGCAGGCAACTCGCGGCGTACTGCCTGACGGAGCCCGCCGCGGGGTCCGACGTGGCCGGCATCCAGTCGACCGCGAAGAAGGTCGGAAACGAGTACGTCCTCAACGGCACGAAGCAGTTCATCACGAACGGCTCCCTGGCGCACTGGTACATCGTGTTCGCCTACACCGACAAGGCGGCGAAGCACAAAGGTATGTCCTGCTTCCTCGTGGATCGCGACTGGAAGGGCGTCTCGGTCGGGAAGAAGGAAGACAAGATGGGCCAGCGCGCGAGCGACCTGGCCCAGGTGATCTTCGAGGACGTCCGCGTCCCCGAGGCGAACCGGATCGGCCCCGAGGGCCAGGGCTTCTACATCGCGATGAACGTCTTCAACCGCTCGCGCTGCACGGTGGCGATGGCGGCCGTCGGCCTGATGCGGCGCGCGCTCGAGCTGTCGATCGACTTCGCAAACCAGCGGCAGGCCTTCGGCCAGCCGATCTCGGCCATCCAGGCGGTCGGGTTCATGATTGCCGAGATGGCGACGCTCACCGAGGCCTCACGCCTCCTCTGCCTCAAGGCGGCGAGCATGGCGGACCGGGGCGAGAAGAACTCGACGGCCGCAGCGCACGCGAAGTGGTTCGCAGCCGACTCCTGCATGAAGGTGACCACGGATGCGGTGCAGGTGTATGGCGGGTACGGCTTCACGAAGGAGTACCCGGTCGAGAAGCTGATGCGCGACGCGAAGGTCTTCCAGATCTACGAGGGGACTTCGCAGGTGCAGAAGGTGATTATCGCGAAGGACCTTTGCACGGGCAGGTAGGTGAACAAGTCCCAAGTCTCAATGACCAATTTTCAACGAAGGTCCGAGATCGAGGGTGCAAGGTCCAAGGAAGTTCCCAAGGACTTGGACCTCGCACCTTCGAACTTGGACGTTCGTTGAGAATTGGTCATTGAGAATTGACCATTCGACCGGCCAAACACATCCGCTAGATCACGAACTCCGCTCCATCCACACCGATGACATTTCCGGTGCACCACTCCGTCCCCTTGGCCATCATCGAGCGGATGAACCGCGCGACGTCCTGGGTCGCCGTCAGGCGCTTGCCCGGGTGGCGCGGGAGGATCTGCGCCATCATCTCCTCGTGCCCGGGGATCTTCCTGAGGCTCGGCGTGTCGGTGACCCCCGCCCGGATGGCGTTCACCGAGGTCCCGCGCGGCGCCAGCTCCACCGCGAGCTGGCGGACGTGCGCCTCGAGGGCCGCCTTCGCGGCGGAGACCGCCCCGTAGGTCGGCCAGACGCGGTGCCCCCCCGCGCTCGTCATCGCGAAGATCCGCGTCCCCTTGCCGATGAGCTTCCGCTGGCAGAGGTCCTGGATCCAGTACACAAGGCTGTTCGCCATCACGTCGATCGTCATCTCGAGCTGGGCCTGGGTGACCTGGTCCTCGGGCTTGTCGGCGATGAAGGGCTTGAGGGTCCCGAAGGCGAGGGTGTGGAGCACGACGGCCAGCGGGTGGCCGGGGTCGGTCCGCGACAGCTTGTGCGCGATCGCGTCGCAGACCTCCGTGCGCCTCGCGGCGTCGGCGGCGTTCACGTTGTGGAACTCCGCCTGCCGCTCCAGCCCGCGGATCTCCGCGACGATGCGCTCCGCGTTGGCCTGCGTCGCCTTGCGGTCGAGGTGGACGCCGAAGATGTCGTATCCGGCGTGAGCCAGCTCGAGCGAGGTCGCCTCGCCGAAGCCGCTCGATGCGCCGAGGATGAGCGCCCAGCGCGGGTGGTTCGTCACGGGTCGTCCCTCCTTCTCGTGAGCAGGAGATTCTAGTCACGCGCGGGCGGGGGAGGAATGGGAATGCGAGATCCGCCCTTGATCCGAGCGGTCGCGTGGGCGTAGCATCCAGGAGGTGAGGGCCGTTCCCCGCTCGTGGGTCCCCGCCATGCCCGTCGGAAAAGCTGCCGCCTACGCCTGCAAGCCGTGCAAGGTCCGGTACACCATCCCGGACGCGCAGCCCGGCAGGACGTACCACTGCAAGAAGTGCAAGGGGCCGCTCTTCGCCCTGCCTCCCTCCGCCCAGGCGCCGCCCCCCTCGCCGAGGGACGCCGCCGCGGCCCCCACGGCCATCCGCGGGGCGAGGCCGAACCTCCCGGCCTCACCGCGCACGGAAGGCGTGCTCCGACTCGAGGGGAAGCCGGCCGACATGCCGCGCGAGATCCCCGTCCACATCTCGTCCTACCTGATCGACGCCGAAATCGCCCGTGGCGGAATGGGGGTCGTCTACAAGGCTCGCCAGAAGGAGCTGAACCGCGTCGTCGCCGTCAAGATGATGCTCGGCGGCGCGATGGCCTCGCCGGAGTTCATCAAGCGCTTCCACCGCGAGGCGAAGGCCGCCGCGCGCCTCCAGCATCCGAACATCGTCGCGGTGTACGAGACCGGCGAGTACCAGGGCCAGCCCTTCATCGCGATGGAGTACGTGGACGGCTCCTCGCTCGATCGGGAGACCGAGCGCCGCCCGATGGAGCCGCGGCGCGCCGCGGAGATGATGCGGGAGGTCGCGGAGGCGATGCACCTGGCCCACCGCGAGGGGATCATCCATCGCGACCTCAAGCCCGCGAACATCCTCCTGACGAAGGAGGGGCTGGCCAAGATCACCGACTTCGGCCTGGCCAAGGAGATGGGCCAGAGCATCCTCTCGGTGACCGGCGAGATTGTCGGAACGCCCGCGTACATGTCGCCGGAGCAGGCGCGCGGCGAGGTCCACCAGGTCGACGCGCGCTCCGACGTCTACGCCCTGGGGGGGATCCTCTACGCCTGCCTGACTGGGAAGCCCCCGTTCGGCGGGAACTCCGTGGTCGACATGCTCGCGAAGGTCGCCTGCGAGGACCCGACGCCGCCGGAGAAGCTCGTCGCGGGCCTCGACCCCGACCTGGGGGCGATCTGCCTCAAGGCGATGGAGAAGCACCCCGATCAGCGCTATCAGACGGCCGCGGCGCTGGCGAGCGACCTGGAGCACTGGCTGAACGGGGAGCCCGTCACGGCGAAGCCGATGTCCCGCGGGCGCGCGCTCCGGAGAAAACTCGCGAAGCACCGCCTGACGGTACAGGTGGCCGGGGCGCTGGGAGCGCTCCTGATCATCGTGCTCATCGCAGCCCCGTTCGTCTTCGGGAAGTCGTACCTCGACGGCGTGAAGGGTAACCTCGAGAGCGCGAGCCCCGAGGTGCGGCGTACGGCGTACCAGACGCTCGCGGCGGACTTCGCCGGGCGCGCCTGGGAGTCCCCCGAGGAGCGCACGGAGGCGCTGCGGCTGTTCCTGCCGGGCGCCGTCGATGCCGACGAGGCGGTCTCGAAGACGGTCCTCGACTACCTGAAGGTCCACCCGGACGACGCGGAGGCCCGGACACAGGCCCAGGCGCTGCTCGTCGGCCCGCTGACGGAGCGACTCAAGACGTCCTCCAACGAAGGCGATCGAGTCGCGGCGATCGACGTCCTCGGGGGGCTGCAGGCGCACGACGCCGTCCCGGCGCTGATCCCGCTGGTCGGCGACGCGAACGAGAAGGTCCGGCTCCACGCCGTCCGCGCGCTCGGGGACATCGCGGACCGTCGCGCGCTGGAGCCGCTCCTGCGGGCCCAGATCCAGGACTCCGTCGTTCGTGCGGATGCCCGCATGGCCCTGCAGAAGCTGTATGCGAACTCGACGATTGCCCCCTTCTCCCCGAACGAGGGGGCGCTCAAGGGCGCCCTGGCGGACATGGGGGAGGACATGGCGAACCTGCAGCGCCAGTACGAAGAGCTCGACGCCGACATGGGGCAGGGCGGGCCGAAGGCGCCCATCGACGTGGCGATGGCCGCGTTGAAGGACCCCGACGTCGCGACGAGGCTCAAGGCGGCGTACGAAATCGGCACGAGCCTCCAGGACTCGAAGGCGGTCCCCGCGCTGCTGACGGCCCTGGGGGACGCGGACCGGGACGTGGGTCGCGCGGCCGCGGAGGCGCTGGTCCAGCTCCGCACGGAGGGGCTCGCGGCGGAGGCGACGTCGCGGCTGAAGGACCCGGCCCCCGAGATGCGGAGGGGCGCGGCGGACCTGTGCGGACGCCTCGCGGACCGCTCGCTCTCCGACACCCTCGTCCTTGCGCTTGGCGGGGAGTCCGACGCCTCGGTGCGTACGGCGCTGTGCGACGCGCTGGCGAAGTCGGGAGAGAAGGCGGCCTGCTCCTCGCTGGTGGAGGCGCTTCGCGAAGAGGACGCCGCCGTGCGCCAGGCGGCGGCCTCCGCGCTCGCGGCGCTCACCGGCCAGTCCTTCGGGACCGACAGGGAGAAGTGGTCCGCCTGGCTTGCCGGTCACTAGTGTCACGTCAGGCGCTATTCTGTGGGTTGGATGGGTGCCCGCGATCGAGATCCCGATCCCAAATCCCAGATCCCAGCGAGATCCCAGATCCTAACAAGTGTGCAGACAAGGTGTTGGGATTTAGGATCTCGCTGGGATCTGGGATTTGGGATCTGGATCTCGAGCGCGGGCATCCATATTACCGCCAAGATAGCGCCTGACGCGACGCTAGATCCCACGGCTGTTGAGCGTGTGCCAGTAGAGGTGCGGGCCCGGGCCCTGCGTGGCCGCCCGCGCGAGCAGCGCGGCGAGCGTTTTCCCCGTGTACACGGGGTCCGCCCCAATTCCCGCCTCCCGTCCGCGCAGGGCCGCTGCGTCCCCCTCCGGAGTCGGAGCGCCGTAGCCGGCCCCGAGAAAGCCCTTCACGCACACGAGCCGGCTCGGGTCGAGCGGGGGGAGGGAGCGTCCCGCGTACGCCCCGATCAGCGTCAGCGTCCTCTGCGCCAGCGCGAGGACGGCCCACCGGTTTGCGATGAACGTCTCGTTCACCTGGACCGCGCACACGCGCGTGCGCCACTCCAGCAGCGCGAAGCCCGCGAGGAGCCCCGCGGCCGTGCCTCCCGACCCGTGCGCCACCCAGACGTGTGACGGACGCGGCGCCTCCCCGCGGGCGACCTGCTCCGAGAGCTCCAGCGCCGCGTCGGCGTAGCCGATCGACGAGAGCGCACCAGATCCCCCCGGCGGCAGGTACTCCGTCCGCCCCCCGCCGCGCGCCGCGTGCAGCGCCGCGGCGATCGGAACGCCGAGGACGCCAGGCCACACGTCCAGCCTGTCGGCGCGGGAGCGCGTGAATGCGAAGTTCCGCCTCGCGTGCTCCGTCAGCGGTGACTCGAAGAGCATCGCGTCCACGGCGAATCCCATCGGCTGCCCGTAGAGCAGGCACGCCACGACCCAGTTCGACCCGAGCGCGCCGTGGACCCACAGCCGCGCGGCGCCGCGCCGCTTCGCCCGCGCGAGCGCCAACTCCAGCTTGCGGACCTTGTTCCCCCCGTAGACCTCCCCCGAGAGGTCGTCCCGCTTGACCCACAGGTCCGGGACGCCGAGCCCCTCGATTCGGTGGATGGGCGTGGGGAAGGCGCCGAGACGGACCCACGGGAGACGTTCCCCGATCGAGGGAAAGCGGCGCAGAAGGGCCCGGTCCATCACCACTTGCCCGGGTTGAGCACCCCGTTCGGGTCGAGCGCGCGGCGCACGCGGTCGAGCAGCCCGAGGAACCCCGGATCGATCTTGTCCCGGTGCCTCGCGAGCACCCACCCGGGGGTCTTGTACGGGAAGAAGCCCAGCTCGATCACCGCGTCGGCGAGGGCCTGGTTGACCTCCGCGACGCGCTTCACGGAAGCAGGGTCCTTCTTGTCGAACAGCTCGATGAAGCGCAGCACGCCGAAGTGGCCGCCCAGCATCGGCCTCGTCACCACGATCGGCGGCCAGCCGCGCTCCTCCATGATCGCCATGCCGCGCTTGATCCCCTCTTCCCAGCGCGACACCGGACCGTAGGTCCCCACCCACGTGATCCCGCCCCCAGGGTGGTCCATCAGGAAGTCGAGCCTCGCCGGCAGGTCGGCAAACTTCTCGAACCGAGGCTCCACCTTGACGAGGTCGAGCACGTCGAGCGGGTCCCCGAGCTTCGCTCCCCCGCGTCGCACCTCGGCGATCGCCGCGTCCACGACGTCCAGCTTGTGCCGCATTCCCCGCTCGTCGTCGTCCGAGATGTCCAGGTACAGGATGAAGACCGGCTCCTCGGGCCTGCGGTGGACGGGGTTCGCCTCGCCGAAGACGAGCTTCGCGATCGGCCAGGAGAGCCCCCCGATGTCGTCGCAGACGTCCTCGCGCGTCAGCCTCTTCGCGAGCGCGAACGAGCCGTCCACGTCGTACCCCATCACGAAGGCGCGCTTCCTGAGCCTGTAGCGAGGCCAGAGCTGCACGGCCATCTTCGTGACGATCCCGGTGGTCCCCTGGAAGTTGATGAAGAGGCCCGTCAGGTCGGGGAAGGGGGAGTTCGAGCACCACGTCTTCCCGACCGAGCCCGACCCCGTGCGCACGACCTCGCCCGTCGGCAGGACCGCCTCCAGGCCGTTGACCCAGTGGCTTGTCGAGCCGTGCTTCAGCGAGAGGTTGACGAGGCCGTCCATGAGGCAGTTGCAGAGGACGCTCGTGTGGGGCGGCGAGAAGGAGTAGGCGAACCTCAGCGTGGGGTGCTTCTCGTCGAGCAGCTTCCGTACGTCTCCCCAGCTCACGCCCGGCTCGATGAGCATGTATTGGTCGGCCTCGTTGACCTCGAGGATCCGGTTCATGCCCGACAGGTCGACTACGATCCCGCCCCGCTCGGGGATCGCGAGCCCGCCGACGTTCAGGTTGGCGACCACGGGGACCACGGGGACGCGGCGACGATTGGCGAGGAGCACGACCTCGCGGACGTCTTTGGTGTCTCGGACGCGGACGACGACGTCCGGGGCGTGCCCGGGGACCTCGGTGACGTCCTCGCTGAACTGGGCGATCGTCGCGGCATCGGTGAGGACGTTCTCGGGCGGGAGGAGCGAGCGAAGCTCCTCGGCGAGCGTGGCGGCGGTCTCAACGGGCATGGCGGAGCTACCCTACGAGGACCTTGAGCAGCGGAAGGAGGCGGATCGGGTTTCCGCGGAGGCCGATCCGCCCCATCAGGAACGGCAGGACGACCCCCTTCCCGAGGCAGACCCCGAGGAGCGTGGAGAGCTCCCCGCGCACGCCCGCGTCCGCCGGGGCGTCGCCGCAGGTGATTTCGACGCCCGTGGGCGCGAAGGCGAGGACGGCCTTCATCCCGCTCCCCTCGAGCGAAAACCTCCCGGCGATCGACGCCGCGTGCCGCGCGACCTCGGGGTCCTTGAGGCGCTTCTCCAGCAGGCTGCGCACGAAGAAGGCCATCAGGTGGGCGCGGGAGGGGTCGGTCAGCTTGACGTCCATGCCTTCACCCCAAGCGAATGGGCCGCCCGTATGCGGGGCGGCCCATTCTACAGGGTGGGTCTTTCGGTTTCGCGGTTTAGTCGGCCTGGCTCACCTGGATGGTGAACTCCGCGGCGACGCGCTGGACGGCCGTCAGCCAGATCCGGACGCGGTACTGTCCCGCCGGGAGGAGGCCTCCGTTCGGCCCGACCAGCGTGACGTCTCCGGTGAAGGTCATCGACCCGCCCGGCGCGATGGAGAGCTGGCGCATCTGGTTCGTGAAGCGCTTGTTCGCGGACCAGATCGTGACGAGCTCGTCGTTGACCGTGTCGTAGACGGCGAGGTCGAACGACTGCCCGCTGACGAACCACATCGGGATGGTCCGCGCGGTGCTGTTCCGCACCTTGATGGACGCGGTCAGCTTCGTCGGGCCGCTCGACTGCCCCTGGGTGGCGTCGATGAAATACTCGTACTGGTCGGTCCACGCCTCGGCGCGGAGGCCGGCGACGGCCGGACGCGGGTAGGAAAGGCCGTTCACGGTCCCGCGCACGAAGGCGCTGCGCTGCGGGCCCGCGATCGACTGGTTGAACCACTGCACGACGCCAATGCCGGGGGCGAACGTGATCCCGCCGGTCCCCGCGTCCATCGCGGTGCTCTCCAGGTCGACCATGGCGCAATTGCGGAACGTCCCGCCCGGCGTCACCGTGACGAAGGCGCGGCGGACGAGCGTCGCGGCCCGGTGGATCCCGAGGTTCCCGCCGAAGTCCCAGCGGGTCCCCACGGGGGCAGACAGGTCGGCGAACAGCACGCTGCGGCCGTTGGCCCACAGGTACACCACCTCGGATGTGCTCGACGTCCACACCCACTGCGGGCCCAGGCCCGAGAAGTTCGTCCAGTGCTTCCAGCTCCCCGACGTGCTGTCCACGCTCGCAGTCGACTCCCCGCCGAAGCGGAGGTTCTGGTACGTGAACGAGTCGGTCGAGCGGTTGGGGAAATAGGTCCCCGCCAGGGCGACCTGGGCGCAGGCGGCCAGGGCAAGAACGGCCAACGACAGTTGTCTCATGGGTTCCTCCTTTGTAACGCGGCGCGTCATGGTAGGGCTCACGTGAGTCCGGCGCAAGCGAATTCCGGTTTGGTGTGAGCACCGGTGTGAGTGGGCGCCTAGACCGTGTAGACCTGCCCGACACGGAGGCAGGGGATGGCGGGGCGGCGGCGCGGGAGGTCGTCCGGGTAGTGGATGAGCCGCATCCGGCTGCGGATCGAGGCGGGCAGGGCCGCCAGCCGTTCATACGGCGTGTGGATCCCGACGTTCGTCTCGTGGACGATGGCGTGCGCCCCCTTCGAGAGCCACTCGATCAGCCCGGGGTCGTAGGACGTGTCCGACGAGAACGCCAGCGTTCGCCCTCCGCACGTCACGCGCACGGCGAAGGTCGGCACGTGGTGGTGCGTCCTTCTCACCTCCAGCGTGAACGGGCCGATGCGCGTGCGGCGGCCCTCCGGGACGGGGACGAGGTCGTAGTAGTCGGCCAGCGACATCCGCCGCGGGAGTCGGTCCCCGAGCACCAGTCGGTCCATCGACGGCCGAAGGCGGCCCCACAACTCGCCGAGCACGGCGGGGGCCGCCGCGAGGCGCAGCTTCCGGTGCTCGCGGAAGTAGCGGTAGAACGTCATGGCCTCGAGGCCGTTGACGTGGTCGCCATGGAGATGGGTCAGGTACGCCGCGTCGATGGTCTCCACCCGGAGGTCGAGGCCCGAGCGGAGGGAGGCCTCCCGGAGGGCCCTCCGCGGCGGGTCGGGGAAGTCGATGAGGAGTCGCTTCCCGGCGCCCATGACGACCATGGAGCTTCCGTAGGATCGCTCCGTGAACGCGTCGCCGACTCCGATGGGGACGAACTTCATGCCTGCCTGTCCGTCAGATCGAGCGCCTGCGCCCCCTTGAATACACGAAGTAGATAGTAGAAGGAAGGAAAGAGGAGGATTCCGCCCAGGCCCAGGGCGACGGGGTCGCGGCCCGCGCGGCGATCAGGTCGCTCATGCGGGCAGTCTATCTGCGCGGCGCTCGGTCCCGCCACCGATCGTTGCCATCGACCGTGCGCACCATCGCAACGTCGCGAAAACGGCGGTAGAATGCGAGCCGTCTCAGTTTCCCGAAGGCCAGCGGAATGATCCAGGAAAGCCCATCGGCCGCACGCGCGCGCGCCCTGCAGTCCGCCGTGCGGGAGAAGTACCGAGCGGTCGCGAGACGCCCCGAGGCGAGGTTTCCCTACCCCGTCGGCAGGAGGAGCGCGCTCCGGCTGCGGTACGAGCCTGCCTGGATCGATGCCCTGCCCGACCCCGTCGTCCGCCGATTCGTGGGCGTGGGCAATCCGTTCGCCGCGCGCCGCCCGAGGGCGGGGGAGCGCGTCCTCGACCTGGGGTGCGGGGCGGGGTTCGACGCCTTCGTCGCCGCCCTCCTCGTCGGCGAGCGGGGGACCGTCGTCGGCCTCGACCTGACCCGCGAGATGCTCGATGTCGCGCGCCGACACGCGGACGCCTGGCCGCTTGGAAACGTCGCCTTCCGCCTCGGCAAGGCCGAGCGGCTGCCCTTCGAGGCGTCCTCGTTCGACCTCGTCGTCTCGAACGGCGTCCTCAACCTCGTGCCCGACAAGGACGCCGCCTTCCAGGAGGCCTTCCGCGTGCTCCGTCCCGGGGGCGCCTTCGCCGTCGCCGACCTGCTCGTCACGGAGGAGGTCCCCGAGGAGGTCCTCGCCGACATGGACGCTTGGTCGACCTGAATCGCCGGCGCCCTGCCGGGACGGTCGTACCTGGCGAGGCTCCGCGCGGCCGGATTCCGCGCCGCCCGGGTCGTCGCGCCTACGGGGTACGCCACCTCCCGCTTCACCGCCGGTCATCTCATCGCGGCGAGGAGGCCGGAGTGACCTACGGTCGCAGGATCACCTCCTGCGCCCAGTAGCAGTCGGTACGGGTGCGGGGACGGCCTCCCTGCGAGGGGGGGAACGCGGGGAGGCCCGAGGGAGACGCCAATGGGAGCGTGAGTGCCTACTTGAGCTTGTCGGCCGTCGAGAGCGAGCCGAAGTTGGTCTGGGGCGCGTTCAGGCAGACGACGATGATCAGGGACAACATCACGGCGTACTCGACGGCCGTGGGGCCGCCGACGATCGCCTGGGCTTCACAATCGGAGAGGTCCTGTAGACCGACGTTCGAGTCGAACATATCCGCCTCCATCAATTGGGGACACGGTGACTTCACGGGGGCGGCCGTGAACCTCCGGCGGAAATCCCTGTGGATTGCGGTTGCGGGGGATGGCAAACTACGGGCGATGAGAGACGTTGTCGGGATTGTACTTGCGGCAGGGGAGTCCCGGCGGATGGGTGCGCCCAAGGCGCTCCTCGTCTGGAGGGGGAGGACGTTCCTGGAGCACGTGAAGGCCCTGATCGAGGGCGCCGGTGTGGAGGATGTCCGCGTGGTGGTCGGGCCATGGGCCGCGGGGCGGCCGATCGCGGGCTCGCCGCTCGTCAATCCGAGGCCCGAAGACGGGCCGATCTCCTCGATCCGGATCGCGATCAGAGCCGCGCATTCGTCGGCCGCATTCGCCGTCGTTTCCCAGGTGGACCATCCGGCCGTGCGGCCCGAGACCGTCCGCGAACTCGTCGATCGGGCGAGGTCCAGGCCGGGCGAGGTCGTCATCCCGACGCACGACGGGCGTGGGGGACACCCCGTGGCGATCCCGAAGGAGCTTTTCCCCGCCATCCTCGACCCGAAGACGGCCTCGCTGCGAGACGCGATTGCGGGCTATCCGCCCGAGCGCGTCCATCGGTGGCCGTGCGGCGACCCGGGCGTCCTCGTGAACGTGGACACGCCCGAAGACCTCGAACGACTCGTTGGGAGCGGAGCATGATCGACGACCCGAGGGACCTGTTCCAGGCGATGGCGGAGCTCAAGCGGGACAACCGCCCGTTCGTCCTGGTGACCGTGACGGGCGTGGCCTCGTCAGCGCCGCGCGAGGTGGGGGCCAAGATGGTCGTCCAGGTGGACGGCTCGATCGTTGGCACCATCGGCGGTGGCCCGTTCGAGGCGGCCGTGATCGAGGAGGCGCGACGGCTCCTGACGGAGAAGGGCGGGGCGAAGCAAGAATCGTACGACCTCGACTCCTTCGAGGGGATGCGCTGCGGAGGGGTGGTGGAGGTCTTCTTCGACCCTCTTCCATCGCGGCCCCGCCTCGTGATCGTGGGGGCGGGGCACGTGGGGACGAAGCTCGCGCGGCTCGCGGCGGAGATCGACCTGCCGCACGCGGTGATCGATGACCGCCCCGAGTACGCCGATCCGTCGCGGTTCCCTCGAGCGCAACGCGTCGTCTGCGCGCCGCTCGACCGCGATCCGTTCGCTCAGCTCCCGATCGCCCCCGACGACGCGATCGCGATCGTCACGAGGCGCAATGACCTCGACACGGCCTGCCTGGCGGCGGCGATGGCGACGAAGGCCTCCTACATCGGGATGATCGGCAGCCGCAAGCGCGTCGATCTGACCTTTCGCGATCTGGAGCGGATGGGGCTCAAGCCGACGGAAGACTCTCGCGTCCACGCGCCGATCGGCATGAAGCTCGGCGACCGGACGCCCGGCGAGGTGGCACTCGCCATCCTCGCGGAGGTCGTTCAGTCGCGCGGCGCGGCCTCCACGCCGACGCCTCGCCGCGCCAAGGAAGGCGTCCAGGGCCGCGGCCCGGTCGTTTAGTCGAGCTTCGTGCTCCACGGAATCGACTTCCATGCGCTCGCGGGGTCATCCCCAGTTTCTCTCCGTACTTCTCGACGACCGTACGCTCACAGCGTCCGTCCTGGGCCTTTCCAAGTTCGGCGAGGAAGTCTGCATTCGCCTGTTCCTTGGGAGCCGCGAGCGCCGCGGCGATCTGACCGAAACGGGCGCGGTGGCCCTCATCCTCCAGCCACTTCAGCATGTTGAGCAACTCCTCACGGCTCGTGACTCCCCACCAGTCGGCGAGGTGTTGCTTCGTATCCGCGCCTGCCTCGGAAGGGAAGCGGTACTCCAACTTGTCCAGGGCCGCGCCGTTCGATGTGGGGAGGAGGGCGTCGCTCGCGAGGGCCCAGGCCTTGGCCTCAGCGGTGGGCTGCTTGGTCTTCTCTCTCTTCTGCGATGCCTCAGCCAGGGCGAGCCCCGAGATGCAGGCGAGAATCGCAAATCCCAGGGGCGAAGTGCGGATCCGGCTGTTGACAGGCTTCATGAACGTCCTCCGACTTCCTCGCGAACACTGGCGAAGTCTGTGCCGGGCAGTGCGACCTGTCTAGGGCCAAATCTGGG
This sequence comes from uncultured Planctomycetia bacterium, assembly GCA_964649705.1. Classification (GTDB taxonomy): domain Bacteria; phylum Planctomycetota; class MHYJ01; order WSZJ01; family CAZYRM01; genus CAZYRM01. The sequence goes on along the minus strand of CAZYRM010000022.1, from coordinate 36,583 downwards.
CGAAATCCATGTCCTGTCCCCCATCCGATGGTTAGGATTCCGACTGCCAAGGGAGACCTCGTCGTGACATGTTCAATACCCCTCTGCCTGCTGATCCTGGCCTCGGTCCTCCACGCGCAGGAGGCCGATTCCCAGGATCCCCGGGAACTTCGCACCAGAGCTGCGGGCCTCTACCAGAAGGGGAAGGCCAAGGAAGCCATGGAGTTGTTCAGCCGCGCGGTTGAATTGGATCCAACGTCCACGGACGCGCTGCTCGAACGCGCAGTGTACCATGGGTTCCTGGGCGAGCGCAGCGAGGCCTTCGCCGACTATCAGCGCGTCGTTGACCTGGATGATCGGTACTTTCTAGCCCCGCTCCACCGGGGAAGACTCTACCTGGCTCTTGGAGACGCGACACATGCGATCCTCGACTTCGATAGGACCTTGACCCTCGACCCACGTCTCACGCGGGCGTACTTCTGGCTCGGTAGTGCGTATGAACTGAAGGGAGAATCCGCGGAGGCGGAGAAGTGCTTCCGCGTGGTTGCCGACTTTGACGGGAGTGACCCGGTGGGTCTCTCCTGCGCGGGGGAGTCGCTACGCTGGCTTGGGGATGTTCCGGGGGCGGAGGCAGCTTGGCGAAGGGCGCTGGCACTCGAGCCGGGCTTTGAGTACGCCCTGTACTTCAGGGCGAAACACCGGTTTGATTCCAAGCAATTGGAAGAGGCGCGCGAGGACCTGCTGGCGGCCCGCCCCGGACACGAGGACATAGGTGATGTGCTCGCGCTCCGGTACCACGTTCTTTGGGGACTTGAGAAGCGAGAGGAGTGGCCCCCGGTCCTCAAGGAGGCAAGAAAGTGGGACCTTTCCGGCGTCTTTAGGGACAGGGACGCGGCGCTCTCTGCGGAGACGCGCAAGGACCCAGGCAGGGTTGTCGAGCAACTGACGGAGATCCTCCGTCGGGAGCCGCGTTTCTTGGAGGCCCGGTACTTGCGTGGCGTCTACCGCCGCCAGACGCAGGACGAAGACGGCGCGCTCGCGGATCTCGACACCGTGCTGGGCTTCGCTCCGCATAACACCCAGGTGCTCATGGAACGCGCGGGGCTCCATCGAGATATGGGGGCACAGGAGAGGGCGCTCGATGACTTGGACGAGGTCATGCGCGCCAATCCCCGGCATGCGCTGTGTGCATGGCAACGCGCCAGGGCGCGCTTCGTCCTCGGCGACGCCAAGGGGGCGGCCGCTGACATCGAGGTCGCGATGGCCCTGTATCACAGGAGCGCCGACCTCTGGGAGCTGAGGGGGAGGGTTCGGACGCATCTCGGGGACTACCTCCACGCAATCGACGACTTCTACGAAGCGCTCAAGCTCAAGCCGGGGAGCTGGGAGGCCTTCGCGGGTAGAGGGCTGGTCCAAGAGGCGCGCGGACGTGACGACCTGGCGGTCAAAGACCTGGAGAAGGCCCTGGAACTGGCACCGGAGTCCTGGGAGGGGCGAGCCGAAGTCCAGGCGCACCTTGACGCCGCTCAGAAGCGTCTACCGGCCAAGTGAGGCCGCGGCATTCGCACCACTCCGCGCCAACGAGGGCGCCCAGGGACGTGGGCCGGTCGTTCGACACCGCAGCCGGTTTCCCGCTCGGACCCACGCCGTTTCATCCGACAGAAATCTCCCGCCGCAGTGGAGGGTCGCGCGCGCTCGTTTCGCCGCGTCGCCCCAGCCATGCTCGTCCTCGCCACCCTCGCGCCGGGCTCGCATGTTACCGCCTCGAGACGCGCTGACAAGAGCGTGCGAATCCACGCCTCGATGGATGGCTGGACAGGACCCCTGGTTGTCACCCTGCACTTGGGCCCGGCTCGGCGGACGCGTAGGTCCCGTCCGGATGTCGTACGACGGGTGAGACGAGATCGATGCGCCACGAAATGCGCACGCAGCCTCTATGAACCCGGGAAAACCGCCACGCCAACCCGACCCTGCCGAGCTGGTAGGTCAGGTAGGCCAGAAGCGGTCCTACCAAGGAGGAGACAAACAGAAGAGGCGGCAGCCACGGCAGGCGGTATCCGATCTCACGCTCCTGGTCTCCGAGCAGCAGCCATACCAGGAGGCCCCAGGGGAGGGCCATGAACACGCTGCAGGTGAAGATGGCAATCGGGACGCGCAAGCGGCGGGCGCGCTCCAGCGAGGGGGCGCAGGAGGGGCAGGCCCAGCCGACCTCCCGCACGCGCACGGTGATCGCCTCCTCGCGGCTCGCGAAGGCCTGGATCAAGTGCCCGATGGGACCAAGCAGAAGCGATGCGATGAATCCCGCCGCGCCCAGTCCGCCCCCTTCGCTGACGACGTGTCGGCGCTTGCAGAGCACCTCATACCAGAGGCCCTCGTCCGGCGACGTCTGGGATGCGCCGCAGAAGCAGGTCGCCTCGACCACTTCCGGCCCGGGGGGCCGCGGGTCCACGTTGGGGACCAGCACCATCGCTTTGCAGGTCGGGCACGGCCGGTAGCGCCCGCGTCCCGACTCTTCGTACTCTGCCGACTTCCCGCACCGGACGCAGACAGCGGTCAGGGCCATGGCTCCTCCGACCGACTGAGGCTATCGACCTCGGAGTGTCGGCGTCAAGCGCGCGCGACGTGTCAGGGAGGGCGTGCAGGGCCGCGGGCCCGTCAGGTAGCTACTTCTCGTTCCCGTCCGCGGCGGGCGCGGAGGTCAGGCGACGGGGACGGGCGTGGGCTGAGCCCCAGGCGACTCCGCAATACTCCGCCGACGTGACCGTCACGGCGCCCGATCCCGCCGACGCGGGTTCCGCCGATCGCGCGGCCTCGATCGGCGCGCTGGCGACGCGAGGTGATGCCTCGCTCGTCCCGACCCTCGTGGGCGCCGGCAATCCTCGCGGAGGCTCTCGGGTGCCGCCCCGCCGTGCCTGCGCCAGGGCGTCGGGCGGGGACCGTTGGGTGGGTGCAGACTACTCGAGCTTCGTATCCCAGGGGATGGTCTTCCACGGGCTGGCCGGGTCGTTGAGGAGGTTCTTGTAGAGATACTCGAATTGCTTTCCCTCACCCTTCGCGCGCTCTTCGCTCCAGAAGTCGCGGCCGATCAGGTAGTTCTCGCCCAGGTCGGCCCAGGAATCGAACGTCGCCTGCAGCTTGCGGGCGACCGGAAGGATAAGCGCCCACGCCTCCTTCTCGGTCACGTATCCCGCCGAGTATCCCTGCCGAATGATGGTGATTTCCCTCCCCAGGTCCCAGGCGAGAATGCTCTTCTTGCCGACCTTCTCCCGGTGCTTCTCCACGATCGAGCGGGACCAGGCGCCGTCCTGGCTCTTCGAGAGATCGGCGAGGAAGGCGGCGTTGGCCTGCTCCTTGGGGGCCTCGAGGGCCTTGGCGATCTTGTCGAACCCCGCGCGGTGGCCCTCGTCCTCGAGCCACTTCAGCATGTCGAGCAGCTCCTCCCGACTGGCGACCCCCCACCACTCGGCGAGCGCGGTCTTGGATTCGTACTTCAAATACGGCGCAAATTTGTACTCGAGCTTGTCGAGCGCGGCGCCGTTCGACACCGGGAGCAGCGCGTCGCTCGCGAGGGCCCAGGCCTTCGCCTTGGCGCTCGGCTCTTTGGGCTCCTCGCTCTCCGTCGGGGCCTCCGCCGCGGCGAGACCCGCGATGCAGGCGCTGAGCGCGAGCGACAGGGGCCATGGGCAGGCGCGGCGCTGTTCGGATCGCATGGGAAGCCTCCAGTCGCAGGCCAAGCAGCGCCGAGTCTGCGTCGGGCGGCGTGTGATGTCAAGCCTGCATCTGTGCGAAGAGTAGCCCGCCACCGCCACCGATTCCGGGCTGGGACGTCAGGCGACGGGGACGGGCGCGGGGAGCGGGCGGGGCGCCTCCGCGCGCGCGGGCGCGGCGAGCAGCGGGCAAGGGCCCTCCATGCGCGCGAGCTTCTTCGCGAGGACCTCCTCCGAGTACTTCCGCACGTAGTGCACGATCGTCTCGACGCGGATCCGCACGCTCCCCGCGGGCTTCGTCGAATCCAGATCCCCGAACTTGAAGAAGAGCGTGTTCGAGGCCTCCACGATCTTCTGCACCGGCGTGAACGTCGGCTGGTCCATTCCGCACTCGTAGCTCGACAACCGCAGCACACACGTGATCCACGGGCAGCGCGCAGCGAACTTCGCACCCCACATGATCTCATTCGTGTTCGAGCTGTACGACGAGGGCCACACGTCCGAGATGTCGAACGGGTGCTTGATCCTCCCCGATCGCAGGTCCTCGCCGAAGATCCACCCCATGAAGTCATCGTCGAGCGGCAGGTAGTGGTACCAGACGACCGGGAACCCGTTCGCCTGGACGTCCCCCTCGATCTCGTGGCCGATCCCTGTATCCATGTGGTACGGCCGCGCCAGGACCATCACGCACGGCTTCGAATCCCGCGCGCACGCCGTCAGGATCTCCCGGCTCGCCCGCCGCGCCTTCGTGTCGAACGCCGCCAGCGCCGCGTAGCCGGCCTCCACCGCCCGCCGCGTCTCCTCCAGGTCCAGGTCGAAGATCTCCTTCAGCCCCTCGTACAGCCGCTCGGGCATGAGTTCCGGCTCGCCCATCGGCGCGAACGGCGAGGCGTACTTGATCCCGTTCGCCGCGAAGACGTCCCCCTCCTTGAGGAACCCCGACTTGATGTTCTCCGGCCCCGCCATGACCCGCGTGCAGGAGTGCGCCGCCAGCACGTGCCCGCCCAGGAACGACGGCAGCGTGTAGATCAGCGGCGCGAGCAGGACGTGGACCTTCACCTTCCCGAAGATCAGCTCTCCGTAGTGCCCGCTCATGCACTTCACCGGATAGCAGCAGTCCACCGCGCCGCGCCCCTTCCCGTACTCGCGGCCCTGCTCCTCCGAGGTGTCGGAGGAGAACACGATGTTCTGCGGGCGGACCCCGAGCGACGTCAGGAACCCCAGCCAGAATTGGTGGGTGCTCCAGATGTTCAGGATCTTCGGGATGCCGACGCGGATCGCGCTCCGGTCAACGGACCGCGACGGCGCGGAAGGCCTCTTTGCGAACCACGTCCGCCACGTTGGGATACGCATGTTTCGTCCGCTCCATCTCCGCCTTGACCACCTTCAGCTCGCTCGCATCCTCGACCAGCCCCTTCGGGCAGGAGTTGTTCACGATCACCCTCTCCCACCCCTCGCCGACAGGGACCTTGCTCCAGGTCCGTCCCAGCGACCCCGGCAGCGCCACGTCGATGAACGACCTCTGGCAGCTCACCGGGCACCACTTGCAGACCGTGTCCACGCTCGTCGTCGTCTTGTACGTCAGCGACTGGATCGTCTCGAACCCGCGGAAGGTCGACTTGCCGCCCTCCTTCCACCACTCGAGCGACACGAGGGCCGCGCCGATCGCCCCCGCCTCCCCCGACCAGGGGTGGACGACGACCTCGGCGTCCGGGACCTTCCCCTTGATGAAGTCGACCTGCGCCTTCACCACCGCGAGGTTCCTGTGCGTCCCGCCCTGCAGGATGAACTTCTTCCCGACCGATCCGAGGTTGTTCAGGCCCCCCGCGTAAATCCAGACGTTCAGGGGCAGGATCCCGCACAGCCCCGCGAGGATCTCCTCGGCCTGCCACCCCTTCCTCTGCTGGTTGACGATGTCGCTCTGCAGGAAGACGCCGCAGCCCATCGAGAGCCCCGGCATCGCCTCGGCGCGGAAGGCCCGGTCCGCGACGTCGGGGAGGGAAATCGCGAACCGGTCCGCGACCCCCTGCAGGAAGGCCCCGTTTCCCGAGGAGCACTGCGAGTTCAGGCGGAAGTCGACCACGGTCCCCTGTCGGAGGATCATGATCTTCACGTCCACGCCGCCCACGTCGCAGATGCAGTCGGCGTCGGGGAAGAAGTGCAGCCCCGCCGAGGCGTGCGCGATCGTCTCCACGACCGCGCAGTCCGCGCCGATGATCCCCTTCAGGAGGTCCTTGCCGTACCCCGTCAGGCCGACGGCGAGGATCTTCGCCCCGTTCGTCTGCTCCTGGACCTGGCGGAAGAGGGCCTTCGCGTCCTCGATCGGGTTCCCCTTCGACAGCGCGTAGCACGACTGCACGATGTCGCGCTCGGGGGAGAGGCAGACGGCCTTCGCCGTGGTCGACCCGAAGTCGCAACCCACGATGACGCAGTCGCCGCACTTCACGCAGATCGACGGCGTAGAGCAGTTGTACTCGCCCCGGAACGTGGAGAGCTCGTCGGGTTCCTTCCAGAGCCCGCCTCGTCCCGCCTTCTTCTTCTCTTCGGCCTGGCCCTCGTCGATCCACCAGCGGAGCCTATCCGTCCCCTTGTAGGTCCCCACGCCCTCGGCCTCATTGCCCCCAAGCTCGATGCAGCCGAGCGCGGCGTAGTAGAGGGCCTCGTCGGGGACGTGGATGACGTCCGCGGGCGACTTCCCCTCGGGGAGCTCGACCTTCCGCTCCTTCCAGAGCTTCCCCAGGTGGACGGCCCAGGCCTCGCGGAGCCCCTGGAAGAAGAGGTTGGGGCCTCCGAGCAGCAGGACCTCGGGCCGCGGCGTGTTCCCCTTCGTCAGCGTGGCGAGGTTCTGGTAGACGACGGCCTCGAACAGCGAGGCGATGATCTCCTCGTTCGGCACGCCGGCCTTCACGAGCGTGTTCGCGTCGGCCTCGGCGAAGATCCCGCACTTGCTCGAGAGCTTGTGCAGGGTGTAGCCCTTGTACTTCATGGTGCCGAGCTGCTCGGTCATGATGCCGAGCTTCCGCGCGGTCTTCTCGACGAACGTCCCCGTGCCGCCGGAGCAGGCGCTCTGCATCATGACCTGCTTGCTGCGGACTTCGCCCTCGACGTTGAAGAAGATCGTCTTCATGTCCTCGCCGCCGATCTCGGAGACGAAGCGGACGTCGGGGTGGAGCTTCTCGACCGAGGCGGCGACGGCGACGACCTCCTGGAAGGCCTTCGCGCCGACGTACTCGGACAGGCGCCCCGCGCCCGAGCCGGTAAAGAAGATCCGGTCGCGGCCCGGCGTCAGGCCGTGGAAGGTCTCGAGCTTTCCGAGCTGCTCGAGGACCTTCTCGGCCTGCCGCGTCTGGTGGCGCTCGTACGCCTTCGCGACGACCTCGCCGTCCTTGACGAGGACGTACTTGCACGTGGTGCTGCCGACGTCGAATCCGCAGAGCATGGAGACTACCTCGCCAGATGAAGGACGACATTCGCCGCGGTCCCCGCGCAGCCGTGGTGGGGGACCTCCCAGACCGCGCGCTTGAGCTCCGGCGCCTTCGCCGCGCGCTCGCGGACCTGCTCGGGCGTGAGGCCGCTCCGTCCGAGCGCCTCGTCGTACTCCTTCTGGGCGCGCTTCTTCGCCTCCGTGAGGACCATCTGGCAGCGTGAGAGGGCATGCACCTCGGCGTCGCCCTTCACCTCGATCGGGGCGTAGAGGAGGTCGGGGTGTTTGCCGATGACGTTGGTCATCGCGCCGATCGACATGGTGTTCGGCATGCACGAGTAGGGGGAGAGCTCGCAGATCATGTGGGCGTGCTTCTCGAGGTGGGCCTTCAGGGCCTTCCCGATCAGCATGTGCCCCTCGCCGCCGTCGATGCGGAAGTTGTAGAACGGCGCGGCGAGCTGGGCGAGCTGGTCCTGGTCGACCATGGCCGCCGGGACGCCGTCGACGGCCTTGCGCATCCGGTTGTAGACCCACCTGTAGGCGGAGCGGATCCACCGGATCTGGCGCGACTTCTTCTTGTCCCCCTTGTCCGCGAGCTTCCGCGAGGCCTGGTGGAGGAGGTAGTCGAGCCAGACGCAGACCGGCGGCGGGATGACCTCCGCGCCCTCCTGCTCGAGCCACCGCTTCATGTTGTAGTTGCCCTCGCCCTCGTGGGTCTGCAGCCAGAACTCGCCGGTGATCTTGACGACGGGCTTCACGCGCAGGCGGTCGACTTCGATCGCGTCGAACATCCGCTTCACATCGCGGAGGGCGCCGGTGAAGTGGCCGGTGAGAAGGTGCCACAGCGCGGCCCCGACCTTGGTCTTGCTGGTCGGGCGGTTGCGGAAGGCCTGGTACATGCGCTCGGTGGCGTCCTTGAGGACGCGGTCGGTCTCGCCGGGGACGACCTCATAGGGCCTCGTGCGGTACTCGAGGTCGGTGAGGATGTCTCCGCAGAGGACGCCCCAGATGATGCCGAGCGTGAAGGGGAGGTTGATCTCGAGGCCTCCTCCCCCCGCGGCTCCCTGATCGAGGTTGGTCTGGTCGAGGAGGAAGAGGCGGAAGTCGCGGAGGCCGATGCCGTCGAGGGCCATCGTGTAGGACTCGTGGTACTGTCCGAAGCGGCACGGGCCGCAGGCGCCGGCGGTCATGAAGACGTAGTTGTTGGCGGCGGCCTCGGGGCCCTCGATGGCGGAGCGCTCCTTGAGGAAGCGGACGAGGTTGCCGGTGGTGAAGGTGGTGGGACAGCAGGAGCCGGCGTCGATGAGCTCCTTGCCCGCGTCGAGGTCCTCGCGCGCGATGTTGGGGAGGGTCTCGGCCTTGTAGCCGAGGTTCTGGAGGGCGCCCTGGATGAGGCGCTCGTGCTTCCAGGTGAGGCCGCCGAAGAGGACGGTGACGTCCTTTCGTTCGTCGCGGGTGAACGGGCGGGGCTTGTAGGCGGTGTAGTGGCGGACGGCTTCCATCGGTGCTTCCTCCCTCTTTGCAATGTGAATGCGGACTAGACTGACATGTCAGTCTAGTCGCGGCAAGGAAAAGAGGACTGATTCCGGGTGATTCTACGAGGGGTTCGAGAGGCCTCGGAGGGCGAACTGGACGATCTCGTCGGCGATCCGCTCCAGGTTGGAGCGGGCATCGGGGCGGGAGGCGAGCTCCTCGACGACCTCCTTGACGCTTCCGATCAGGCAACCTGAGACCGTGCGGGTGTCGCAGACGCGCACGAGGCCGAGGCGCTGGCCGTGGACGAGCGCGCGCTCGATCAGGAAGCGCACGCGGTCGTAGAACTTTCCGAGGGCGGAGCGGGACAGGCGGTCGAGCGTGCTGGCCTGTTGCAGGAGGATTCGGACGATGTCAGGGTCGCTGATGACGAGGTCGAGGATCCGCTGGACGTTGACGCGGACCTGATCGAGCGGCGTGGGGGCGCCTGGGCTAAGGTCGACCACGTGGATCCGCTCCTCGAACTCCTTCACGAGCTGGTCGAGGAGCGTGCCGAAGACCTCCCGCTTCCCCTCGAAGTACAAGTAGAAGGTCCCGCGGGCGATCTTCGCGCGGTCGATGATGTGGGTGACGGAGGCCTCGTGGAACCCCTTCTTCGCGAAGATGGCCTTCGCGTGCTTCAGGATCTGATCGCGTCTGTCCTCGGGCCCCAAGGCGCCTCCTCAAGCCTCATCCTGGATGCGGCGCGCGGTCACAAACGGGAATCGGGCGAAGTCCGAGACGTTCTCCGTGATGACGACGCCGACCCCTGCCTCGCTCATGCTGGTGGCGAGCAGCAGGTCGTACCAGGCAGGGCCGGCGATGCCCAGGGCTCGTCCGTGAGCCGCGGCGCGCAGGACCGTTGCGCGGCGCGGGTAGATCTTGGAGAGGATGCGTGAGCGGAACAGGAGGGCGACCTTCGTCGCGGCTTCCTCGGGCGTAAGGGCGGGATGGACGAACCTCGGCCGTGTGGCAACCGCGGCGAACTCGACGAGGTTCTGGGGAGCGATGCAGTAGCGCCCGCGTTCCGTCATGCCACGCGTCACGAGCGTCAGGGCCGCGTCGTAGAGCGGCGAGTCGGCGTAGATCGCATGGACCAGGACGTTCGTGTCCAGGAGAGCTGGAGCCAAAGCGGTCCCCTAGTCGTAGATGTGCGTTCGGCTCAGGCTGCCCAGGACGCGTCCCTTGACGGCGCCGAGGGGATTGGGCCGATTGGGCTTCGACCGGCGCGTCCAGGGCTTGTGGCGTTTCGGCACGCCCTTCATCTTGAGGTACTCAGCGAGCCCATAGACGCGGGCGGGCTTGCCGTCGCGCGGGATGATCACCAGAGGCTCACCCTCGCCGCACCGCTCGACGATTCTCTCCGCGACTCTCTTGGGGATGGCGGACATGGCATGCTCCTCGACGAGTCCACGGACATGATCTCATTGGTCGATTAGCGCGTCAAGATGTGCAAAGTGATTCACACTCATCGCCGTCGAGATTAGCCCCGAAGGGGCGTCATGGTCCAGCCCAGGGCGGAGCCCTGGGGGAGCCGTCGATGTGTGGAGTCGGAGCCCCGAAGGGGCGACATACAGACGCGAGACCTGTGCATGTCGCCCCTTCGGGGCTCCGGATCACCTGGAACGACGCTTCCCAGGGCTTCGCCCTGGGCTGGACCATGACGCCCCTTCGGGGCTTATCCTGACGGCGATGTGCCTGAGGATTCGGTTGCGGCCAACCTCGCGGTCCACGTCGCGCACCATTCAGCCCGCTGGGTACACCGTCAACGGGTTTCTCCGCCACCGCTTCCAGGATCCCGAGGGACCCCTTCCGATCGCTCGGCGAGCGCCGCCATCCGTTCCGCCTCCGCCTGCCTCCACAGCGCTCGGGCCAGGCAGATCGGGGTGAAGGCGAGCAGCAGGAGGGCGTTGGCGAGGAAGGCCGCCGCGGAGATCCAGCCGCCGATGAGCATCGATACTCCGACGGAGTGGGGGAGCCGCATCAGCATCAACCAGGCGAACATCGGCAGGACCGACGCCAGGAGCGTCATTCCCCAGGCGGCGAACACGCGGGTCTGCGACCACGGCGGGCGGGAGGGCCAGCGGCTCCGTCGAAGCTCCCACGCGGCGAGGGCGGCGAGCAGAAGGACGCCGCCCGCTCCGAACCATGCCATCTCCGACCCAGGCCGGCCCATCACTCCTGCGAGCACGCCGACGAGCGAGGCGGTACGCGTCGTCCCATCCGACTGGACACACGGCCGGGATTGCTTGTGGAACGACTCGTGTGGTCCGTCGTGGATCCAGGGCAGGACGAACGAGCAGAGCGCGATGACGAGCGCGAGCAGGCGGAGCGATGCCAGATGGCGAAAGGCCAGCGGCACGAATCCCCCGCGGACGGGGTCGGGAGGCTCCATGTGCGCGGAAGCAGCGATCCGCGCTCGGTGCAGCGCGTTCGGAAGAGCAAGCAGGTGGATGACGGCGAATGCGACCGCGCCCGAGCCGCAGGCCACGAGCCCGTAGAACTCGGGTTCGTCTGCGTCGAGTGTCGTGAAGAAGCCGACGAGGGACCACATCGCCCATGGGACGATTCCGACTGCGTCTCCGAGTGCGGCGCGTCCCCAGGCCTGATAGGCCAGGGACTCGTCGAGCGGCCCGGACGGCCGTTGGAGCCGGCGAAGCGAGATGACACCCCAGGTCACGAGCCAGAGCGGGGCCGCGATCCAGCACGCGTCGAAGATCAGTTCCACCCGGACGGTGCTCATGGACCCACCGGCGCGCAGGAGGATCCCCCCGACGAGGGCAGCGATGCTCGCTCCGAGACGCTGGCGTGCGGCGCGGACGAGCGCCTGGCGGAGCGGGTCGGACATGTCGCTCGAGCCCGACGATGGTTCCATATCCCCATCGTACGCGCGTTGTACCCATCGCACCCGCGTTTCGTCTCGGCACCCGTCACGAGCGTCAGGGCCGCCTGGTGGAGCCGCGAGTCGGCGCTGGATCCCTCGAAGGGGAAGCGCGGGAAGTAGGCATTCCCGCGTCGCGCCCAGGCCAGTAGGATGCCGTCGGAGGGTGCGCGTGTTCGACCGACTGCAACTGTTCGTCCCCGACGCCCGCCTTGAGTCGAGGGAGACGCCCGTTGACCTTCACGACCGCTGGGTGATCCGCCTCAGGAGGACATGCGCCGACCTCTTCACGGGAGCGACGTCCTACGGTCGCGGGACGGGCGTCTGGAAGAGCGGCAGGGCGTACTACTGGGACTGCGTGACGGTCGTGGAGGCGTGGGCCGACACGAGGAAGACCGACCACGCCGCGCGGGTGGGCGCGCTCTCGCGCGAGAGGATCGAGATGGGCCGCGCGCTTCGGCAGAAGGCCGTAGCGTGCGTCTTCAACGGAGCGCTCCAAGTGATCAACATCGAGGAGTCGAAGCCATGAAGGCGAAAAGCACCGCCGAGATGTTCCGCGAGTCGATGATCCGCCTGGGCGGGCGCCCCATCATCGTGGACGGCCGCCCCGTGCACCCCGCGAAGCCCAAGAAGACGGAAAAGTCCGGCGGCAACGGGTCGAAGAAGTAGCCCAGGAACGAAAGCGACCTTCCGCTCCGTCGCGCGAAGCGCGTTCATCGCGGAGAACATCGCCCCCGAGGGGCCGACATTGCGGCACCAGAACCTCGGCCTCCACAGCCCCATCGCGAGCACCGCGACGAAGAGCACGAGGGAGACGACATGCCCCGCGTTCAGCGGAGGGCTTGACCGTCTGTGCCGCCCCTCCATAGCATTAGCTCGGCTCATAAGGCCGGGGGACACGTGAAGCGCATCTTCGTTGCGGGGCTTGGAGCGGCGTTCCTCGTCACTGCCCTCGGCTGCAGAGCGAAGTGTCCACAGGTCGCCCCCCGCCCGCCGCAGCCCGTCGAACCCGCCGCGCCGACCGTGGCCCGCCAGGAAGCGGCTCCGCAGGAGCCCAAGGACCTCTACGGCGACCCGCTGCCACCGCGCGCCCTCGCGCGTCTCGGCACCCTCCGCTTCGTGCATCCAGAGGGACCAAAGGACATCCTGTTCTCACCCGATGGAACCGTGCTCGTCTCCGCGGGCGGCCTCGGAGAAATCCGCTTCTGGGACCCGGCGACCGGCTCCCTTCGCGACCGGATCCACTCCGCCGGCCGCTGCGTGGACGCCCTCGCCATCTCTCCCGACGGATCGGTCCTGGCCTGGGCCAGCCAATTGGACTCGCATGCGGCGTATGCGGTCGTGCTTTGGGACCTCAGGGCTCGCAAGGAGCTCAGCGTCATCCGCCACCGGATGGACTCCCTGAAGACGCTCGCCTTCTCGCCCGACGGGAAGACCCTCGCGATCGGGGAGGAGAGGAGGCGGATCCACCTGTGGGACATGGAGCGCGGCAAGAGATGCGGGCAGTTCGAGGGGAGCGGCGAGGTCTCCGCGCTGTCGTTCTCTTCCGACGGATCGACGCTCGCCGCGGGACTCCGCGGGACGAGCATGACACTCTGGTCGGTCCCCTCCGGCGAGGTCGTCTGGCTCGTCGCCCAGGGCGAGACCAATGTCAACGGCATCGCCTTCTCCCCCACGGAGGACATCGTCGCCGTCGCCGGATTCGAGAGGCCGCTCATCCTCCTGGACTCGCGCACCGGCGAGTTTCTTCGGGAGCTCCACGTCGACTCCGACGACGGACTCAATGTAGCGTTCTCGCGGGATGGGCGATACCTGGCGTCGATCGACGGAAGCGGCACTGTTTCCGTGTGGGAGGCCGACGGCTGGAAGCTGTGCCTTCAGGACGCCCAGGCCCAGGCGGACGGCCATGCACTCGCCTTCTCCCCCGAGGGCAGGACGATCGCGTTCGCCAGCGGCAACTTCATCCGTCTCTGGCCGCTCGAGAACGACACCGCCCCGCCCCAGGAGGCGGTCGTCGGCGGGGGCGACATGGCCTTCTCGCCGGACGGGAGGATGATCGCGGTGTGCAACGGCGGGCTCTTCCTCGTCGAAGCCCGCACGGGAAGCGTGCTCTGGAGGACCTGGGAGGATGTGTGCCGCTCCGTCGCATTCTCGCCGGACGGCAAGTCCATCCTCACCGGCGAAATGGACGGGGCCGTTCGCCTCCGCGACGCGTCGGGCGGCAAGGAGGTCCGCGAGGTGCTTCGTCGCCCCAAGTCCGTCGAGTTCGTGGCGATTTCCCCGGACGGGCGATGGGTCGCCGTCGGTGGCCGGGACATGACGACTGCGCTGTGCGAGCTGTTCGAGGGCGCTCGGCCCATCGAACTGGGCCTGGATGCATGGGAAGGCTCGGGGGCGTCCTTCTCGGCGGACGGGCGCCTGCTCGCGACGGGCTCGGACGGCGGGTACCTCGCGTTGTGGGAAACCGAGACAGGCCGCGAGATCGAGCGCCTCGCGGAGTTTGACGGGGCGGCGTACGCGGTGCGCCTGTTTGCCGACGGCCGGCGGCTGGGCGTCTCCACAGACGGGTCTCCGCACCTCATCGAACTCGCCACGAGGCGAGTTGTCAGCTCGACACCCTGGATGCACCCGGACACCGTCGCGGTGTTGGATTTCACGCCGGACGGGCGCATCGCCGCGACCGGTGGGGAGGACGCCGTGGTTCGCCTCTGGGACCTGGAGACGGGCAAGCTGCTCGGACGCCTCGAGGGGCATCAGTCCATGGTGGAGGCGGTGAGGTTCTCTCCCGATGGTGGACTCCTGGCCACCGGAAGCACGGACGACACGATCCTGGTTTGGGAGACGGGCCACTTGAGGAGGGAGGCGACGGTCCCGTCGGGCCGTTAGTCCCTCGCTCGTCCGCCTGGAAGACCGTGAATCGCTCGCTGATCCCCTCGGCGCGGCGTTGGAGCGGTGCCGAACCACGCCTGCTACCTGGGTTGAATACCCGCCCCGCGATTTCGGACTCTCCAGCCACGAGTTGCCATGCCCGATGGGCACTCCCGCGGCCGAGAACGCGTGCAGCCCCCCCCTCAACCACCCCTTGAAGGATGAAGAACGTGACCTGACCCCCCTTGGTGCATGGCTTGAAGACCTCAAAGCGCGTGCAGACCCCCTCCGGTCGCCATTCTGACTCCTCACAACGCATGTAGACCCCCCTCTGTGCAGCGATCCGCGATCGCAGAACCGGCACATACCCCCCTCCGGTCACGACTTGAAGACCTTGAAACGCCGCGTTACCCCCCCCGGTGTCCGTTCCTCGGACGCCTGACGCCCCGGCCGGCCGCTTTCGGATCTTTTTTCGATTTCCTCGCGGGATCCGAGGGGGGGTAGGGATATGGGTTTGCGGAGGGACAGGGTGTTCCTGTCCCCCAGAGTCAGTTCGGAGGATACGACCATGGCGATTCGAGACGAGAACAGCTCTTCCGAGGAGCTGCTGCGCGACAGCCGCTACCATCGGAAGGCCCTGGCGTCGGACCCGCACACCTCCCACCTGTCCACGGACCTTCAGCCCGCTGAGAAGGGGCTCCAGGCGGCGCGGACGGCGCGGGAGGCGGCCGAGGACCGGCGCGCGGATGACCTGGCGGTCCTGACGAGGACCGACTACCTCCTCGACGAGCGGCTCCGCACGGTGGAGCTGGACGTCCTCAAGGCGGTCAACCGCGATCGCGAGGCGGCGGCGTACAAGGCGGTGTTCCCGAAGGGGCTCGCCGCCCTGACGGCGATGCGCGGGGAGGAGGAGGCCCGGGCGGCCCAGGCCGTGGCGGCGGCGGTCCGCAGGCACCTGCCCGCCCTCGCGGACGGGCACGCCGAGGAGATGGAAAAGCTCGCCTCCGCGACCGCCGCGGCCGAGCAGGCCTGGACGCTCGCGGACGAGGCGGTGCAAGCCGCGTTCGAGGAGGAGCGGTCGGCTCGCCGGGAGCTCGTCAGGCGCCTTCGCCAGAACGAAGGCGCGCTCCTCAGCCTGTTCCCCGGGAAGAGGGGCCTCGTCCGGACCTTCTTCCGCCCCGCTCGCCCGTCGCGAGCGAACGGCAAGGCCCCTGCGGCGTAGCGAGCCTGCCCCCAGGGTCGCGCGGCGCCCCCAGCGTCGGGGTGCCGCCGACCCGCTCGCCCGGCGGCACTGTGCCGTCGGGGAGCCCAACACGGAATCCATGGAATACGAAAGGGTGTCATCATGTTCGCACTTCGATCCCGCCTCATCGGAACCGCCCTCGTCGCCCTGATCGTCTCGACCCTGGGGATGGCCCAGGAGATCGTTCCCGGCGCCACCCCCACCGCGAAGATGACCTTCCGCAACGGCAGCTCGTGGGGCATGCCGCGCTCGGGGCTCATCTGCCTGGGCGTCCAGGACAGCGCGGCCGGGCTGTTTGCCGGCGCACCGGAGGCGACCGAGACGCTGACCGTGACCGCGCCGAGGAACTCCCGCGTCCGCGTCACGCGCGTCAACCTCGGGGGTCGCTTCGTGTTCTCCCCCGACGAGGGGACCGTCGAGAAGACCGCCACCGTCCCCGACGCCGGGTTCGTCCAGTTCCTCTTCAGGAACTCGCGGACCCGCAACTCGCGCATGGAGGCGTGGACGGACGTGCAATCGTTCGAGATCCGCGTGCGGTTTCCGGACGGCACGAACGCGCCCGTGATGCGCCCCGACGGGGCCTGCGGATTCCGAGTCGTCCACTCCACCACCGCGAGCCGCATGGACGCCGTCAGCGTAACCGCCTCCGCGGCCGGCGTGAGGGCCCCCGCGGACCGGGTCGCCTATACGCGCGTCTCGTTCAGCCTCGCGACGAACCCGAGCCTCGGCGTGCACGCGGTGCCCGTGGGCGTCAGCCTCTGGCAGGACGTCGCCTTCTCCGCGCAGATGACCTGGTCGGCCGCGGACAACATCCTGGTCGGCGGGAAGGGGACCGTCGCAAGCGACATCCCGGGCGTCAACAGGGGAGTGCTGCACGGGACGGCCGGCGGCGGCTTCATCGAGCGGGCGCTCACGCTGACGTACGCCGCGGGGGGGACGTCGGGGACCGTGTCGATCCCGCCGGTCTGGCAGATCCGCGAGAGCGGGGTCCGCGGGATGAACGTGAACCGCACGACGAACTACTACTACCGTGCGGCCGCGTTCGCCCGGGCGCGGATCACCTCGATCAGCGTCGGCGGAGACGTCGTCGTGAAGACCACGGGCACTCCGTCCTGGCGGAGGCCGGAATTCACGCCCAGGGTCCCGTTCTAGCGCGGCGTTCGTCTCGTCGCGGGGCGTTTCCTTCCACCGCCAGCCAAGGAGCTCATGACCATGCGTTCAATCACCATCCTCGCCGTCGCGGCGTCCCTGTCCCTGCTCGTGGTCGCCGCTCTCCGGGGCCCCCAGGCCCCGGTCGTCCGTCCGCCGGCGCGGGAGGACGTCGCGGCGTCCCCGTCGACTGCGCCGCCGCCGCCCGCGGCTCCTCCGGCGCCGGGGGAGCCGCGGATCCGCCTGCTCCGGGCCTCGGGGCCCTGCGTGATCACCGGCCCGGGAATGACCGACGAGGAGTCGGGCCTGGGCGCGGACGATCTGCGTTTCATGAGGGAGGCCGCGGAGGCCGTCCTCCGGATGAGAAAGACCGTCGCCGAGAACGGCCTCGCGGCCCTCCTGGGCGGGCTCTCGGAGACCGCCCTCGGGGGCGACGGGCGCAGGTTCTACCGGGACTGGATGGCGCTCCGTTGGAAGCTCGAGGAGGGTGCCTCGGACTGGGGCCTCGTCGAGGGGTTCGCCCTGGACCCCGCCCGACCGCTCGTGGCGCGGAGGGCGGCCCTGCAGGCGCTCGCGGAGGCGAAGCGGGGGGCCGTTCGGGATCTGCTCCTCGGCTGGTTCCACGACCCGAGGTTCCTGGAGCTGCGGGCCACGCTCCTCGGCGCGGTGCTGGCGGCGGAGGCTGCGCCGGGCCTCCCGATCGAGGCGCAGGCCGAGGAGATGCTCCGCTGCCAGGCGCGCGACGCGGGGATCCCGATGGACGTGGCGGAGCCGGGCTCCCCGCAGACGCCGAAGTCGAGGGAGTCGCTCGACCTCGTGATGGGCGTGGCGGAGACGGAGTCGGGGACCGAGGCCGCGAGGGCGGCGCTCGGAATCCTGGGCGGGTGGCTCCAGGAGACGCACGAGCGTCTGCGCTGGGCGGAGGGTCAGCCGGTCGACGGAGGGCTGCTCGACACGCGGACGGAGGCTCGGGCGGGAGCGGCACTCCTCCGCGCCGCCGGGGGACGCGACGAGGTGGAGCGATCGATCGCGCTGCTCGGGTTGGAGGCGCTGCCGACGGAGGAGGCGGATCGCTTCTGGATAGGGCGGTACGAGGGGGCGACGGGGGAGGAGCGGAGGACGTACGCCCAGGAGGCGGCGCGCCGCACGGCGCTGCGGGACGGCTGGCGGGGGATGGAGAGGATGCTCGATGCGGAGGGAGACGTCGTGGCGCGGGGGTGCCTCCTCGCGTCGTTCCCCGAGGACGCGGCGCGGCCGCCCGAGATGCTCGCCTGGCTCGAGCGGACGCTGCGGACGGAAAGGGACCCGTGGATCCGGAGCCTCGCGCTCGACCAGGTCGCGCGCTTCGGGGACGCTGCGCGGGACGTCCTCACGGAGGCAACGGGGGACGGGGATACGCATGTCAGCGAGAAGGCCGGCGCGGCGCTGCGCTCGCTCGAAGGACAGTAGCCAAGGCATGCGGGAGCAGGACCGGGTCCATCCACCAAGGAGGCGACCATGGACAAGGGATTCCTGGCCAGTCTTAGCTCCGGACAGCCCGGACGGCAATGGACACCGATGGTCCTCGCGGTCGTCCTGTTCGCTACGGTTCTCCTGCCGGGGCTTATCGGTGTCGCACTCATGGCCCAGAGGGAGATGGTGCGGCAGGTCGATCGGCAGATCAACGAGGAGGGGGTCCGAACCGTGAGCCTCCTGTGCCTCCTCGAGCCAGACCTCGTGGGGGAGCCGGGGCGCCGCACGATCGTGGGCGAGATCGACGCGGCCGGGGACATGCTGCGCGAGGTAGAGGGTGAACTCCAGTTCCTAAGGTCGGCGCTTCCCGAATGCGAGTACGAAACCTATCATCAGGAGGCTGCCGTGGACGGGGAGGAACCCGCGACGCCGATGAACTACTGCAACGGGCACCTCGCCCAATCCCGTCGGGCCTGGGCGAATCTCTTCGCGACACCGGCGATCCGAGGGACCCTCCCCAAGGGGACCGGCGTGGTCAACGTGATGATGATGGACGCCTGGGGCCAGCCGATGTGGATGTACGACACCTCCTCACCGGAGATCCGTCTCGCCGGTCGCACCGCGATCGCGACGGATCGAGGCGTCACGATCTACGAGGGCCGGTACAAGACGACCCGCACCATGCGGGTCCGCGAGTTCGTGGGCCGCATGGTCGACAAGACCGGAAAGCCGGTGGGCGAAATGCGCCTGTTCCTCTCCGCCGCGCGGATCGACGAGGTGAAGGACAGGTTCCTGAGTGCCGTCCTTCTTCCCATGGGCCTGTCCGCGCTTGCCGGATTGGGCATCACCGTCCTGCTGACCTACGGCGTGATGTCGCGCCTGAAGAGGAAGGCCCAGGCACCGTCGGAGGAGGCGGCATGAAGCGAGGGGCCCTCGTCGGGGGCGCCGTTCTCGTCGTGCTCGCCGCGGCGCTCTGGCTGGCGAGGCACCCGTCGCCCCACCGGCGGCCGGTCCCGTCCGTGACGCCCGGGGCGCCGCGAGAGGCGAGGCTGGAGACGGGGCCGGGCCCCCAGGGGGGCGCCGCCCTCGACCCGCAGACGGGGGAGACCCCCAGCGCGCCGGTGGCCTCGCGAAGCGTGTCGGGGAAGGTCCTGGACGAGGAAGAGAGGCCGACCTCGGCCGCGGTGGCCGCCCTCCTCGATGGCGAAACCGTCGCCGACGAGCGGAGGGGCGAGGCGGGCGCCGATGGCGCGTTCTCCCTCAGTCTCGCGACAGGGAGGTGGTGGCTTCACGCGGAGGCCGACGACCGCATGTCGCGGCCGAAGCCCGCGAACGTCTACGAAGAGCGGGGCAAGGAAGACATCGAGCTCACGCTCAGGCCCACGGGCAGGGTGTGGGGCTTCGTGTACGACCCCGAGGGCCGCCCCTCGTCCGGCGCGCGGATCCTCTCCCTATCAAGACCGGAATGGAGCGGGCTCTCCTTCGGCGGAAACAGGAGGCCGAGCCCCGCGCCGTCGTGCCTCGCCGAGGCGGACGCCTCGGGCCGGTACGAGGTCCGCGCCTCCGAGGGCGAGGTCGTCGTGCAGGCGGACGCCGAGGGGCTCTCGCCGGCGTGCGCCACGGTCGAGGTGGCCGCGGATCAGGCCGTGCAGGTCGACCTCCGCTTGCGGAAGGGCGTGACCGCGCACGGCCGGGTGCTTGGGACCGACGGACGGCCCATTCAGGGCGCCGAGGTGGACGTCTCCTTCGATTCGGACATCCAGCGCGAGGTTCAGGGGCTGCCGCTGCCCTACCCGGACCGATACTACCTCCAGTCCGACGCCGAGGGACGGTATCGATCCCCGAGGCCGTGGGATGGCGAAGTGTCGGTATCGGCCCGCAAGAACGGATACGGCAGCGCCGAGGGAGAGGCCGACGAGGCCGATCCCGGCCTGATCGACGTCACGCTCGTTCGGTCGTCCGTCATCGAGGGAGCGGTTCGCATGCGCGGCGGGGGGGCTCCGCCCGCGGGGACAAGGCTCGGCCTGCGCCGGACGAAGTACCCCAGGGGCCAGTTCTTCGATGTCACGTACCACCGCCCGGACGGCAAGCCCCGCGACGGCGGGGACGGGGCCTTCCGACTGGAGGACATCGCCCCCGATCTCTACGTCGTCCAGGCGCAGGTCGACGGCGTGGCGCGCGGCGAGAGCGCGGAGTTCGACGTCTCCGAGGGGCAGACCGTGCGCGGCGTGGACGTGGAACTCCGTACTTCATGCTCCATCCGCGGGACCGTGCGTCTGGCCCGGACCGGCGAGCCCGTCCCGCGCGCGGGAGTCGGTCTCGTGGCTGGGGAGGAGGGCAAGGGCGGGCGCGTCGGGGGAGGCACCGCCGATGAGCGGGGACGGTTCGAGATCCAGGACCTCGAGCCCGGGTCCTATCGGATTCGCGCGTCGAGCGGGACCCTCGTCGCCGCCGACATGACGGTCGAGCTTCGTGAAGGGGAGGCCAGCGAGAGGGACGTTCTCCTGGCGGAGGGGGCGCGGGTCCGAGGCCGGGTTCTCCAGGATGGGGGGACGCTGAAGGAGTTCATCGTGATCGCGCACCCTCTGGACCTCCTCGACATGCGCAATGGGAAGCACCGCGGGGACGGCTCCTACGAGGTGGGGGGACTCAGGCCGGGGCCGTGGTACATCAGCCTCCACGTCTACTCGGACGACCATGCGAAGGACCACTATCTCGCCCGGCTGATCGAGGTTGTCGACCAGGCCGAGATCCCACTGGACTTCGATCTCCACTCGGCGCCGCGGGCGAGGGGGACGGTTCGCCAGGCGGGCGCGCCTCTCCGGTCCCGGTCCATCACCTTCGTCGGGCGTGGGCCGCTCGACGGGTGGATCTGGAGCACGGAACTGAACGAGTCCGGAGAATTCGACATACGCGGGCTGCCGGCCGGCGATCACGTCGTCATCATCCCCGAGAAGCTCAAGGCTGCTCTCGACCGGTCCACCGGTCGCCACCGTGTCCAGACCGATCCCGCAGACCCGGTCGTGCGCATCCCCGCGGGCGACGTCGACTCGCTCCTGATCGAGCTCCCCGCGGATCGCTAGTCCAGCCGCGCTGCCCCCCACGCTGCGGCCGCCGTTGTGGCTGGGAGGCAGCGTTGTGGGACTATCCGCACGCCCAGCCGAAGTGGAGCTGGTCTTTGTGCTCCGCACACTGCGAGAGGTGCCCGCAGCCCGCGTCCCCGAACATGTACGGGAGGATGTCCTCGCTGTCGATCTGGTAGACCAGCCGCATCGGCTTGCTGCACTTCGCACACGTGCCGTACTCCACGCCCTGGATCCAGTGCGGCCAGCCTCCGACCTTGTCGCCGGGCTTCGCCATCCCCGGCGGCTCGTCCTCCAATCCCGCCGTGTCGACGCCCAGCTCCGCCAGCTCGCAGTGCACCGGGTGCTCCCCAGGCAGCGCCTCCCAGCTCACGATCCGCGCGGGCCCGAAGGCCTTCGCCACCGGGCTCGTCGACGGGGAACCGTGCTGCGCCCCGCCGGGAACCAGCCTGACGCACATGGCCTTCGGCTTTCCGAAGTACGACTCGCAGTCGTCCTCGCAGAGCGGCTTCGAGCTCGTGCAGTAGAAGAGCTGGATCAGCCCCTGCCCGAACTGCCCCGTCAGCTCCGTCGGGATCGTCGTCAGGTCGAGCTGCAGGAATAGCTGCATCGGCTTCCCGCAGTTCTTGCACGCCGGCCACGCCTCCCCGGGCGCGAGCCAGGGGATTCCCGAGTACTTCGAGGCGCCCACGGGACCGTCACCCTCGTCCACGACGGGCTTCCACGCCTTCCGGGTCAGGCTTGCGAGGTCCATGTCCGTTCTCCTGGTGGGGACCCGCGATGATACCCGCGACGACCGCGACCGGGAATCACGAGCGTCGCGCCCTCGTGCGCGCGCGCTTGGCCTTGCGGCACCCCCCTCGGCCTGCTACCATTCAACCAATGTCGCGCGGTGCCTGCATCCTGGTCATCGGAGCCTACCTCGCAGTCGGCGGCCTCGGATTCATCGAGGTCTCCTGCCTCTGCGCCGAGCGCGAACAGTGCATCCTCCCGATCGCCCACGCCTGCGTCGTGCAGGCCGACCCGTGCGGCGACTGCGAGGACGAGGACTGCCCGTCGATGACGGCCCAGTGCCCGTGCGGGCCCTGCATCGACCTCCTCATCGCCAGCAGCCTGGTCCTCGACCTGCCCCCATCCGAGGCCGGGCCCGTGGTCGTGGACACGCTGACCTGCGCGATGCCTGATCCAGTCGCCGTCGAGGGCTCCTGGAGCACGCCCCCGGGGCCGTCGCCGCCATCTCGCGGACCTCTTGCCCCCTTGCGCTGCTAGATTCCCCCTCCTCTGACACTCCCGCGCCCGGAGTCCGTGCGCGCGTCGATCCATCCGAGTCTCTCTCATCAAGGAGTCTCTCCATGAAGTGGATCCTGCCCGTCCTCTCCCTCCTCGCCCCCGCCCTCTGGGCGGAAGAGGCCAAGCCCGCCCTCCGCAAGCTCGAGGACCGAGTCGAAGTCGAGGGGAAGATCGTCTGCATCGGCTGCACGCTCCAGGACCAGGAGAACGGCGCCGACGCCCAGTGCACGCTGCACGCCAAGCACGCCCAGGGCCTCCTTCTCGCCGACGGAACGCTCTGGACGTTCGTCGACAACGCGAAGGGCCACCACGTCATGGCCAACGAGGCCCTCCGCGGCAAGGACGTGAAGGTCCTCGGCTGGAAGTTCCCCAAGGCCCAGTACGTCGAGGTCTCCAAATACCACGTCAAGGACGGCGACGCCTGGGTCGCGTACGACTATTGCAAAGGATGCGGTTTCGAGCAGGGGGACAACAAGGACACGGACCTCTGCGAGGACTGTGGCGAGGAGAAGTAGCCATGAAGGGAATGATGCTCAACGGGATCGTGCTCCTCGCGCTCGCCGGCGCGTTCGCCGGCGTCGCGACGGACTGGAAGCTGTTCCGGCGGGAGGCCCCCGCCCCGCCGCCGTCGACCGAGAACGCCGACTGGTGCGTCGAGCACGACATCGCCGAGTCGGAGTGCTTCATCTGACACCCCTCGATCGTGCGGGCCCCGTTGGGGATCACCGCTGAGCGTGGGGAGGGTCAGGCCGCGACGACCGACGACGAGGCCGTCTGCAACAGCGAGAAGGTCAAGGTCAAGATCGAGCCCGCGATCGCCGCGAAGGCCGGCATCGAGACGACCGAGGTCGTGAAGCGGAAGGTCTCGGAGACCATCACGGCGAACGCCGAGACGGCGTTCCCCGCCGACGCGTACGCGCGCCTCTCTCCCAAGGTCCCGGGGACGATCATCGAGGTCTCCCGGAAGGAGGGGGACGAGGTCAAGAAGGGCGACACCCTCGCCGTGCTCGACTCCGTGGAACTGGCGGAGGCGAAGTCGGCCTACCGGAAGGCCTTCGCGGTCCGGAAGCTCCGCGAGCGGACGGTGGCGGTCGAGAAGGACCTCGTTGCGAAGGGGGCGTCCGCGGGAAGCGTGCTTGCGCAGGCGGAGACCGAGCTCGAGGAGGCGCGCATCGAGGAGGCCTCGACGGCGCAACGGCTGGGGAACCTGGGGCTCCCGCCGCCCGAGGTGGAGCGCGTCGAGCGCGAGGACGACACGTCGGGGAGGATGCCGATCCTCGCGCCGTTCGACGGGACCGTCGTGGAGCGCTCGGCCGTGCTCGGGGAGGTCGCCGGCACGGACCGGGTCCTCTTCGGCGTGGCCGACCTGTCGCAGATGTGGCTGACGATCGACGTCTACGAAAAGGAGCTGCCGAAGCTGAAGGTCGACCAGAGGGTCACGTTCACCGTCGAGGGGATGGACTCGAAGGTGGTCCGCGGGAAGGTCGTTTCGATCGGCGCCGCGGTCGACGACCGGACGCGGACGATCCCGGTGCGGGCCTCGCTCAAGAACAAGGAGCGGCTCCTCCGCGCGAACATGTTCGGGCGTGCGCAGGTCGTGGTCCACGACGAGGAGGAGGTGCTCGTCCTCCCGCGTGAGGCCGTCCAGTGGGAGGGGTGCCACAACGTTGTCTTCGTGCGCATCGGCCCGTCGACGTACCAGACGCGAAAGGTGGAGCTGGGCTGGACGGGGAGCGACCACGTCGAGGCGCGGTCGGGCGTCCTGGCCGGCGACGTCGTCGTGACCCGGGGGAGCTTCCTGATGAAGACCGAGATCCTCAAGGGGACCATCGGCGCGGGCTGCTGCGACTGACATGCTGAACCTCATCATCACCTGGTCCCTGAGGCACCGCGCGGTCGTCGTCGTGCTCGCCCTCGTCCTGGCGGCGGTCGGCGCGGCGGCGGTGATCGAGCTCCCGATCGACGCGTTCCCCGACCTGACGGACGTCCAGGTCCAGGTGAACACCGCCGCGCCCTCCCTCGCGCCCGAGGAGGTCGAGAAGCAGATCACGATCCCCGTGGAGCAGGTCATGGGCGGGATCCCGGGCCTCTCCACGGTCCGCTCCGTGTCCAAGTTCGGCCTCTCCCAGGTGACGCTCGTCTTCGAGGACGGCACCGACCTCTACTTCGCCCGGTCGCAGGTCCTGGAGCGGCTCGGTTCGATCGAGCTGGCCGAGGGCCTGCCTCGCCCCGAGATGGGGCCCATCGCGACCGGCCTCGGCGAGGTCTTCCACTACATCGTGACCACCGACGGCGGCGACCTGATGCGGGCGCGGACCGAGCAGGACTGGGTCCTCCGTCCCGCCCTCTCCTCGAAGGGCGTCGCGGAGGTGAACTCCTGGGGGGGCCTCGAGCAGCAGTTCCACGTCGTCGCCGACCCGGTGCGGATGGTGAAGTACGGAGTCACCCTCCAGGAGCTGATCGAGGCGCTCGAGCGGAACAACCGCAACGTCGGGGGGGGATACGCGCTCCGCGGGGGCGAGGCGCTCCTCGTGCAGGGGCTCGGGACCGTCGGGGACGAGGCTTCGATCTCCGGGGTCGTCGTCGCGAGCCAGGACGGGAAGCCCGTGCACGTGCACGACGTGGCCGACGTGGTCCTGGGCCACGAGATCCGCCGCGGGGCGGTGACCTACGACGGCCGCGGCGAAGCCGTCCTCGGCCTCGGCTTCATGCTCATGGGCGAGAACACGCGCGAGGTCACCGAGCGGCTGCGCGACCGGCTCCGGATGGGGGAGAAGAAGCTCGAGAAGGACGTCCACGCCCGCGTCGTCTATGCGCGCACCGACCTCGTCGACCAGGTCATCGGCACCGTGCGGAAGAACCTCTTCGAGGGGGCCCTGCTCGTCATCGCGATCCTCTTCCTCTTCATGGGGCGCATCCGTGCGGCCGTGCTCGTCGCGCTCGCCATCCCGCTCTCGATGCTCTGCGCCTTCAACCTGATGCTCCGAGCCGGGATCGCGGGGAGCCTGATGAGCCTCGGGGCGATCGACTTCGGCCTGATCGTCGATAGCTCGGTGATCATGGTCGAGAACGTCGTCAGGCGCCTGTCGCACGATAACACGGGCCGCAGCGTCCGCGAGGTCGTCGAGGAGGCGGCCCTCGAGGTCCGACGCCCCACGATGTTCGGCGAGCTGATCATCATGATCGTCTACCTCCCGATCCTCACGCTCGAGGGGGTCGAGGGGAAGCTGTTCCGTCCGATGGCGCTCACGGTGATCTTCGCGCTGCTCGGGTCCATGGTCCTCTCCCTCACGCTGATGCCCGTGCTCGCGAGCCTCTTCCTGTCGCGGCGATCGGTGGAGCACCGCGATCCCCTCCTGATGCGGATCGCCTCGTGGCTGTACCGGCCCTGCCTCAGGTGGGCGACATCGAATCCGATGACCGTGATCCTCGCCGCCGTCATCTCGCTTGCGGGAGCCGCGGCAATCGTCCCCAGGCTCGGGCAGGTCTTCGTCCCGCGCCTCTCGGAGGGCTCCATCGTCATCAACACGATCCGCCTCGCCGGAGCCTCCGTCGAGGAGGCGGTCCGGTACGGGATGCGGCTCGAGGCCCTGCTCAAGACCGAGTTCCCCGACGAGATCGACGCGATCTGGACGCGCACGGGCACGGCCGAGGTCGCCACGGACCCGATGGGGATCGAGGTGAGCGACATCTTCATCGAGCTGACGCCCCGCGCGCGGTGGAAGAAGGCGACGACGCAGGAGGAGCTGGAGGCGCGCATTTCCGAGACGCTCAAGCCGATGCCGGGGATGCGCTTCGTCATGACGCAGCCGATCGAGATGCGCATGAACGAGATGATCTCGGGCGTCCGCGCCGACCTCGGCGTGAAGGTCTACGGCGAGAAGTTCGACCCGATGAAGGCCCGCGCGGAGCGGATCTCCGCGATCCTGAACGGCGTCCAGGGCGCGGACGACTTCGCGCCGGACCAGTTGACGGGCCTGCCGGTCCTGCAGGTCCGCGTCGACCGCGCGGCCCTTGCAAGGTACGGCGTGAGCGCGGACGACGTCCTCGACGTCGTCGAGTGCATCGGCGGCCGCCCGGTGGGAGAGGTCCTCCAGGGACAGAGGCGCTTCCCGCTCGCCGTTCGCCTCCCGGACCGCTACCGGACCGATCCCGCGCTCCTCGGGGGGCTGGTGATCGCCACGCCGAGCGGCTCGACGCTGTCGCTCTCTCGGCTGGCGACGATCAAGGAGGAGACGGGGCCGACCGTCATCAACCGCATCGATCGGCGCCGCTGCCTCATCGTCCAGGGGAACGTCCGCGGCCGCGACCTCGGGTCGTTCGTTGCGGAAGCGATGGCGAAGGTCGAGGCGGAGGACAAGGACGTCGACTGGGGCGGACAGTACGAGCACCTCCAGCGCGCGACGGCGAAGCTGGCGTGGGTCGTTCCGATCTGCCTGGCGCTGATCTTCGTCCTTCTGTACTGGACCTACGGGACGACGCGCGACTCGCTGCGCGTCTACCTCGGCGTACCGTTCAGCGCCGTGGGGGGGATCCTCGCGCTCTACCTGCGCGGAATGCCGTTCAGCATCTCCGCGGCGGTCGGGTTCATCGCCCTCTCGGGTGTTTCGGTCCTGGCGGACATGGTGATGGTCTCGTACATCCGCCGGCTCCTCCAGGACGGCCTGCCCCTTCACGAGGCGGTCCTCCAGGCCGCGGAGACGCGGTTGCGGCCGGTGCTCATGACGGCGCTCGTGGCGAGCCTGGGGTTCCTCCCCATGGCCATCGCGACCGGCGTCGGCGCCGAGGTCCAGCGTCCGCTCGCCACGGTCGTCATCGGCGGGCTCGTGAGCTCGACGCTCCTCTCGCTGCTGGTGCTGCCCGCCGTCTACCTGAAGCTCGGCGCGGCCGCGGGCGGCACCCGCGAGTGAGCGGGGCCGGGGATTCGGGCGTCAGGCCCCTCGGTGGCCGGATTGTGCTAGGCGAGGGGGCACGGGTCCCGGGTATCATGCTCCAACCCCCCGCCAAGGGTGCCTGATGTCCGACGCTCGCCACAGCCCCGACCTCCGTCCACGACTTGCACTCCCGCTCCTCATCCTCGTCCTGCTGCTCGTCGCGGTCCTGTCGGTCTTCCGCGTCCTGGTGCTGGCGGAAGACGAGGGAGTCTTCGCCCAGGCGCGCGAGAAGGGGGCCGAACGGGCGGGGGCCGTCTCCGCGAGGCTGGCCGCCGACCTGGAGGCCCTGAGCTCCGTCCGCGACCTGTTCCACTCCAGCCGCTCCGTCGAGGAGCCGGAGTTCCGCTGTTTTTCCGAGGGGATCCGCCACCGGCTGGCCGAGGTCGAGTCCTTCGCGTGGCGCCCCCTGAGCGGTGACGCCCCGCCTCCAGGCGGGCTGGCCGTGGTCTTCCTGGATCCGCCCGGCGCGCTGCTCGACGTGGAGCCGCTGGGAGCCGACCAGGTGCTTGCGGCGATGAGCGGAGGGACGCCCTCCTATCTCCCGTCGCAGGGCGAGGAACGCCACCTGCGGTTTGCCTTGGGCGTGCGCGGCGGAACCGACCCCGAGGGCCAGTCGGTCGGGGTCGTCACCGTCGTGCTGGATCGCGATTCGCTGCTGGCCGAGGCGGCCGGCGGGCTCCCGCCCGCGCCCCTGACCCTCGACCTGGTCGACAGCTCCCGCCTCCAGGGAGCGGCGGCGCGCGGCGAGTACCGCAAGCCGCTCAGGAGGGGAGGGAGCCGCCTCGTCGTCCGCTGCCTCCCCTCTCCCGAGTTCCTCTCCTCCGTACGCTCCCGCTCCCCGTGGATCGTGCTCGGATCGGGCCTCCTGCTCGTGGGCGGCCTGGTCGCGTACTTCCTGCGGATGGTCCGGGAGGCGGTCCGCGTGGAGGCCCTGATCCGCGAGAAGACCGCCGCCCTCGACGAGGTCCAGCGCGTGCAGCAGCGGATCGTCCGGGAGGAGCGCCTCCACGCCCTCGGCGAGATGGCCAGCGGGATCGCGCACGATTTCAACAACGCCCTCGCGCCGATCCTGGGCTTCAGCGAGCTGATGGTGAAGGGGAAGGAGGACCCGAAGGACACGGCGACCGTGCTCGAGTTCTTCAACCTGATCCACACCTCCGCGAAGGACGCAGCGCAGGTCGTACGGAGGCTCACGGAGTTCTACCGGCGGGGCGGCACGGGGGAGGCCCGCGTCCCGATCGAGCCCCAGGTCGTCCTGGAGGAGGTCGTCAAGCTGACCGAGCCCAAGTGGAAGACGGAGGCGCAGGCCCGCGGCGCGACAATCGAGATCGCCATCGACGCCGGGCCGATCCCCTGGATCGAGGCGGACCTCTCCGGGCTCCGCGAGGCGCTCGCCAATCTGGTCATCAACGCCGTGGACGCGATGCCCTCGGGCGGCGGGCTCCGATTCAGGACCTCGACGGCGGATCGAGCCCACGAGGCGGACGGCGCGGAGGTGCCCGCCGGGCATGCCGTGATCGAGGTCATCGACACGGGGACGGGGATGTCCGAGCAGGTCAGGCATCGCTGCCTGGAGCCCTTCTTCACGACCAAGGGGGTCCTCGGGACGGGGCTGGGTCTCGCGATGGTCTACGGCTTCGTCCGACGGCACGGGGGGGCGATCGAGGTCGAGAGCGCGGAGGGCCGCGGGACCACGATCCGATTGCGGATGCCCCCGCTCCGCACGACCACGGAGAGCGTCCCCGCGGCCGCCCCGAGCCGCGTGGACCGACTCGGTGTGCTCCTCGTCGACGACGATCCGACGGTCCTCCGGGTCCACCAGAGGTTCCTGGAGTCGGACGGGCACACGGTCATGACCGCGAAGGACGGTCCGGAGGCGCTGGAACGGTTTCGCGAGGGGACCTTCGACGTCGTCCTGACCGACTCCGCGATGCCGGGGATGAACGGGGTGCAACTCGCGCGCGGCCTGCGCGACAGGCGTCCGGACCAGCGCATCGTCCTCTTGACCGGGCTGGGAGACCTGATCGTGGCGGACTCCGAGGTCCCCGAGTGCGTGGACCGGGTCCTCTCCAAGCCCGTGACACTGGAGGCGCTCCGCACCGTGCTCGCCGAGGTCGTCCGATAGGACGGAATTCGTCCGTTTACTACGCCCGGTCGGTCGGGTAGTCTATCGGACATGCCGGAGACGTCCCCGCCCGGTTCCGGAGGCCCCTCGACGAGCGCCGACTCAAAGACGGTGCGGCAGTCGGTCCCCCCGCCCGCCGTCGATCGGACCGTCGCGAGGAACACGCCGCCCCCGGTGACGCTCGACAAGACCGTCTCGCGCCCGGGCTCCGCCCCCGAGGCCTCCACCGCGCGGACGGTCACCCGCGCCCCGACGAATCCGGGGAAGACCATCGTGCGCAGCGATCCGAATGCGCGCACCGTCTCGCGGCCCCCCTCGGGAACGCCGTCGACGCGCGGCGGGCCCACGGGCACCCGCTCCGGGCAGGAGCCCGACGGAAAGCCCTTCGGCCGCTACCGCCTCATGCTCGAGCTGGGCCGCGGGGGCATGGGCGTCGTCTGGAAGGCGTACGACACGCAGCTCAAGCGCGTCGTCGCGCTCAAGCAGATCCTCTCCGAGGGGGAGGTCGACGAGGAGCAGGTGCAGCGCTTCATGCGCGAGGCGCGCCTCGCCGCGAAGCTCCGCCACCCGAACATCGTCGGGGTCTACGACGTCGGCATCCAGGACGGGCAGGTCTACTTCACGACGGACTTCGTCTCCGGCCGCTCGCTCGACAAGGTGCTGAAGGAGGCCGTGCCTCCCAAGCAGGCGGTGACCTGGGTCAAGCAGGTCGCCGAGGCCCTCCACTACGCCCACGAGCAGGGGGTCATCCATCGCGACGTGAAGCCCGCGAACATCCTCGTCGACGGGAAGGGAAACCCGTTCGTCATGGACTTCGGCTTGGCCAAGGAGGTCGATCAGGCGGCGGGCGTGGGCGACTCCAACCTCACCGTGAGCGGCGCGCTCCTCGGGACGCCCCAGTACATGAGCCCGGAGCAGGCCAGCGGGCGGATCGACATGCTCGGCCCGCCGACCGACCAGTTCTCGCTCGGGGCGATGATGTACGAGATGATCGCGGGACGGGCCCCGTTCAAGGCGGGCGGGCTGCGCGAGCTGCTGAACGCGATCATCGAGAAGGACCCGCTGCCGCCGACCCGGGTGAGCCCCAAAGTCCACCGCGACCTCGAGACGATCTGCCTGAAGGCCCTGGAGAAAGACCCCTCCCGCCGGTATCCGACGACGGGCGAGATGGCCGCCGACCTCGGGCGCTGGCTCGAGGGGGAGCCGATCGCGGCGAGGCCGCTCTCCTCGATGGAGAGGTGGTCCCGCTGGGCGGGGAAGCGCCGCGCGGTCCTGATTCCCACGCTCGCCGCGGTGGTCCTCATGCTCGGGTTCGGGCTGTACGCGTTCCTGAAGCGCTCGGAGCAGTCGAAGCTCGTCCATGAGAAGGAGAGCGCCGAGCGGGGCAAGGCCTCCGCGGAGCAGGCCACGGTCTCCGCCATCGAGGCGAAGTCGACCGCCGAGTCGGCGAAGGCGAAGTCGGAGGCGGTGCAGAAGGTCCTCTCCCGCTGGGTCGGCCTCGCCGACACGGTGCGGTCGATGGAGGAGGCGTACTACGATTCGTCGCTCTCCGCGGCGGCGACGCAGGAGCGGAACGCGGGCTACTGGCGCGCGATCGAGGCGGACTTCATCGAAGGGACCCCCGAGGACGCGATGTCGCGGGCGGTCATGCAGGCCGCGGCGGGGTGGGCCGCGCGGCTCGCCGGCCTCGACGAGAGGAGCCGCGGGTGCTTCGCCGAAGCGAAGAAGAACGTCGAGCTCCCCTACGGTCCGATGATGGAGGGGCTCGTCCTCTTCTCCGAGTACCTGGAGCTGCAGCCGATGCCCCGCTCCGTCGTCGATGCCGGCGTCGTGAAGATGGGCGACGTCCCGCCCGAGACCCCGGCGATGCAGGACCTGCGCGGCCGCATGGAGGCGCTGCTCGAACAGGCCGACCGCGCGACGCTGTGGGGCTCGGCGGTCGCGGAGGCGTTCCGCAAGGCGATCCTGGCGGTCCGTACGCTGCAGGAGGGGAACCTCCAGGGGGCGGAGGAGAGCCTGTCGGAGGTCATCCGCAGCGGGGAGCTTTCGTTCTGCCGGAGCGACCTCCAGTATGCCCGAGGGAAGGTACGCTACCTCCAGGGGAGGTTCGAGGACGGCCTCGTCGACATCGAGGCGGTCTCGAAGGTCCGCGCGCGCCAGGCGGCGGTCCATCACTTCCTGGGCGAGATCCACCGCGGGATCGGCCTGAAGCGGATTGTCGAGAAGGGGGACCCGACGACCGAGGCGCTGAAGGCGATCGAGTGCTACGGCCGCGCGCTGGGAGTGAAGCCCGACTTCTATCCCTCGCTCGTCAACCGCGGGCTGGCGCACCTGGACCGGATCAATACGCTCCACGCCGCGGGCGGGGACTCGATCGGCGCGGCGCGGGCCGCCCTGGCCGACTTCGACGTCCTCGTCGCTGCGCAGCCGCGTTACGCCCCGGGCCTCCTCGACCGTGGTCTCGCGCGGCGAGAGCTGGCGACGCTGGGCGGCGCCGAGGGAGACGCCGCGGAGGCGCACCGGCTGTCGATTGCGGACTTCGACGCCGCCCTCGCGATCGACCCGTCCATGCTCGAGGCGATC
Organism: uncultured Planctomycetia bacterium; assembly: GCA_964649705.1. Taxonomy (GTDB): domain Bacteria; phylum Planctomycetota; class MHYJ01; order WSZJ01; family CAZYRM01; genus CAZYRM01. Next base: position 4,353 of record CAZYRM010000022.1, on the reverse strand, counting down.
GTGAACCGCGGAATCACGTGGTTCTACGTGGCGATCCAGGTGAAGACGGGCGAGGGGGACCCCCGAGAGGCGTTTTCGCGCGCGCTGGCGGACCTGGACCTGGCTATCTCGAAGCGCCCCGACCCGAGCGCGCTGTTCTACCGCGCCTATGCGAGGGTGACGCGCGCCCGGTACGGATGCTCGGACGACCCGCTCGCGGACTGCGAGGCGGTCCTGGAGGACGTCGCGAGGCTCCCCGAAGGATACCCCCAAGCCGAGCGTCCGAAGCTCCATGCCCTCAGGCTGAAGGCCAAGCTCCTCAAGGACCGCCCGGCCGATGCGAAGCAGGCCGTTGCGAGCGCGCAGGAGGAGGTTCAGAGACTGATGCAGGCGGCCCCGTCCTCCGCGGAGGAGTTCCAGCGGCGGGCGGAGTTGTGGTACGAGATCGGCTTCGACGAGTACGCCGGCAAGCAGGACGGGCGCGAGTCGCTCGGCAAGGCCATCGCGGACTTCGACGAGGCGATCCGACTGAACCCGGAGTCGCTGGAGCTTCGCCTGGCGCGGGGGCACGCGTGGTTCTACCTGGCCTGGGCGAACGGGGTCGTGCGCCGGGCGGCCTTCATGAAGGCGTGGAAGCAGGTCGTGGAGGACATGACCTGGGTGCTCGAACGGAACCCGTCCCACGCGAGCGCCCTCTGCTGGCGGGGCGACGCGCGGGAGCAGACCGGCCGCTACGTCCTTGCGATCGAGGACTACGAAAGGGAGCTTGCCGCGCTCGGCGGCCAGGCGGCCGGGACGATCAAGCGGCTTGCACGGGTGAAGAAGAGGATGGCGGGGGCGACGATGTCGCTTCCTCCGGAGTGGGCCGACGGCTGCGCGGCGGGGAAAGGGGCGCTCGACGCCGGCGACGCCGCGGGGGCGAAGGCGGCCTACGAGGCGGTGATCGCCGATGCGGGGCCGAACGCCGAGAAGGAGCCCGCGAACCGCCGCTACCTCGGAGGCGCCTACGCCGGGCTGGCCTGCGCGGAGGCGAAGCTCTCCTCGTCGGACGCGAAGGCGAAGGACGCGGCCTTCGCGCACCTGGGAAAGGCGCTCGGGCTCGGGTGGAACGACGCGGAGGTCCTGGATACGGAGCCGTCGCTCGCGGCGCTGAGAGACGATGCGCGGTGGAAGGCGCTGCCTCGGAAGTAGCGCTGATCGTGTGCGGTCGCTTGGGTGATCGGGCTGCCGGAGGGGTCCGTTCGACTCGCGACGGGGTCTGGACGTTGCGGTGACGATATCTGATATCTGAGAGCTGATATCTGACATCTGATATGGACCGGGAAACCACCGTTTGCCGGACATATCTGATATCAGATGTCAGCTCTCAGATATCAGATATCGTCGTCGATCGCGCCGAAGCAGCCGCCCCCGGATGTTCGATGCGATCGACGGCGATATCTGATATCTGAGAGCTGATATCTGACATCAGATACTGTTCGGCAAACGTTGGTTTCCCGGACCTAATCAGATATCGCCGCCCCGAACCCGTCCGCCCGCCCCGAGCCTCCCTCGCCCTCTTCTCCTCCCTCCCCGATCGCCGATGATCCCTCCGGAGGAGACCGAATGCATCCTGTCCTTCTCCGCCTCGGCGGCTTTCCCGTCAACGCCTACGGCTTCTTCATCGTCCTCGGCCTGATCGCCGCGGCGACGCTGGCCTCCCTCCGCGCCCGCTCGCGCGGCCTTCGGCCCGAGTGGATCTGGGACGTGGCGCTGATCGGTCTCGTCACCGGCATCGCGGGCGGGCGGCTGGGGTACGTGCTGTTCGAGCGGCCGGACCTCCTCTCGAACCCTCGCGAGGCGATCGCCATCTGGCACGGCGGCATGGTCTTCTACGTCGGCCTCCTCGTCGGGGCCGCCTGCGTCATCCGGTACATCCGCTGGCGGGGGATGTCGCTCGGCGTCGTGCTCGACCTTTGCGCCCCGTCCGTGCCGCTCGGGCACGCCCTGTCGCGGATCGGCTGCCTGATGGCCGGATGCTGCTACGGGCCTCCGGTCTCCTGGGGCGTGACGTTTCCGGTCCTGCACGACGGCGTCCCGCGCCACCCCACGCAGCTCTACGAGGCCGCCGCGTGCCTGGGCCTCTTCGGGCTCTCCTGGGCGCTCCGCAACCGCCCGCGGCGCTACGACGGGCAGCAGTTCCTCCTCTACCTGGCCGGCTACGCCGGCGTGCGCTTCCTCCTCGAGTTCCTCCGCGCCGACGACCGCGGCGGGTCGCCCTTCCTCGGCCTCTCCCCCTCGCAGGCCGTCGCCCTCCTCGCCCTTGTCATGCTCTGCGTGGCGCACATGGTCGCCCGGTCCCGCCCGGCGGCCGCGCCGGCCGCGGCCGTCCGCTGATTCCGTCTCTTTCCTCCGGCCACCCCCTTCGTGGTAGAATCCGCGCCGTCCCCGCGGCGAGGGTCGGGATGGGAATCGCAATCCAATACTGCATCTTCTGCCAGGAGCAGATCCCGCCGAAGGACGTCACCGACGGCAGGGCCGTGCAGAGGCCGGGCGGGTACGTGTGCGTCGCCTGCGCCAGGAAGGCGGGGCTCCAGGCCGAGGAAGGGGCCCCGTCCAAGCACCTGACCCCGGCCCCCAGGCGCCTCTCCGCAGCGTCGACCCCGGCCGTGCGCATCTCCGGGCACCCGACGCCGGTCCCGCCCTCGAAGGACCCGCACGCATCGCATGTCTCGCACGCATCGCATGTCTCGCATACGCATCCTTCCCCGGCGAAGCGCTCGACGACGCCCCTCATCCTCGGGGGCATCGGCCTCGTGATCGGGATCCTCCTCCTCGCGATCATGGTGAACCGAGGATCCGACACGCCGAAGCCGGGGCCGACATCGACGCCTGAGGCCGACGCGCCCGACCCGCGAATCGAGCGGATCAAGCTCGCCCTGGCGAACGCGAAGGAAATCGACGCGAACGACTACGACCTCGCGATCTCCGCCTTCCGCGACGCGGCGAAGATCCTCCCCGACAGCTCGTGGGCGCGCGAGGCCGAGGAGGGGGCGGCGAGGATCGGGAAGGCGCGCGACAAGGAGGCGCAGAAGGAGTTCGACAGGCGCAAGGAGGAGGCGGAAGGCTGGGAGTCGACCGGGGGGTTCGCCGGCGCCATGGAGGAGTGGGACCATTTCCCAAAGAGGCTCCTCGGGGGGGACTGGGCGTCGAGGGTGGACGTCGAGAAGAAGGGGATCGAGGGCCGGCGTAGGGCGTTCGAGCGCGAAGCGGAGGAGCTGGCGAGGGACGTCCTCCGGAAGGCCGCGGGCCACGCGGACCGGAAGGAGTACGAGGTGGCCATTCAGGCCCTCGACACCTATCCCGTGCGCTTCAAGTCGACGAGGTGGGCGGCCGACGTGGCGCAGGCGAAGGCGCGGTATCAGGAGGCCGGCGGCACGGCGGTGAAGCAGGCCGCCGGGGACGTGGAGGCCGCTCAGGAAAAGTGCATCGAGGCCCTCCTCACCGGCGACGTCACGGCCGCCCGCAAGGCCTGGGAGGCCCTCCTCACCGGATCGCACGCCTCCGTCGCCAGGTCCGAGATCCAGGACCTTGCCGACATGGAGACCGACCGTGAGCGCGACGGCGTGGCGATCTGGTTCCGCGCGAACCACATCGTCGTCGTCCCGAAGAGCGTCAAGGCGTGGCAGGGAGAGACGAAGGGCGGCATCCGCCTCGCGGGCTCGGCCGACCTCGAGGATGACGGGACGCGCGAGGTGTTCATCGGCCTCGACGGGCACAAGGAGGACTACGGGGCCCTCGTCTGCATGGGGATCGACGGATCGAAGCGCTGGCAGTTCAACACGGGCGCCGTTCACTGGACTCAGGAGGGCTGCACGGACAAGATGAACCTCTCTGGGCTCAAGATCATCGACCTGGACGGCGACGGCAAGCGCGAGGTGATTAGCGTCTCGAACCACATCCAGTACTTCCCCTGCAGGGTGTGCGTCCTCTCCTGGGAAGGGAAGTTGATGAGCGAGTTCTGGAACCCCGGACACGGCGGGTCGCCCTTCGCGGGGGACATCGACGCGGACGGGACGCCGGAGATCCTGATCACGTTCGTGAACAACGACATGGAGATGACCCAGGTCCTCGCGTGCTTCCGGGGGAAGAACATCCGCGGGACGGCCCCCCCTGGCGGGACGGACGGGACCCAGCTCTGGTACACGAAGATCCCCGGCGCGAAGGCGCCCATGAAGAAGGTGAGCTTGAAACGGGACAGGACGGACGGCCCGGCGACTCGGCTCGAATGCGAGTTCCAGGACGGGACCTGGGTCCTCTCGCCGGACGGGACAGTGCTACAGAAGCCGTAAAGGAGGCGTCTTGGCGGAAACAGAAACCACCACCCTGGCCGTG
>CAZYRM010000021.1:0-58088 GCA_964649705.1 uncultured Planctomycetia bacterium | reverse complement strand
CCTCGCAGCGAAGAGCACGTCCATGTCCTGGGCTGTCAGGTCCTTTTCTGGCATGCTCCCTCCAGGGCGGCTCGCCCGCCCGGCCCGCTACGAAATCCCGTTCAGCCTCGCCAGCGCCCTCCGCGAGAAGAGCGGAAACGTCACCTGCGCCGAGACTCGGTAGCGGTGCTGGTCCGCGCCTGCCACCAACTCGCGCTCGATGTCGAAGTACTCACCGCCCGCACCAGGCTTCCACCCTCCCGCCAGACCCTTCCCGTAGCCAAGGACGACGGCGAACATCGAGGACAGGTTCGTTCCCAGCCCCTTCGTCTCGTTGCTCGGAAGGTGCTCGCTCACCACGACCCTCACCCTTCCATGGTAGAAGTCGTCGAGCCCCGTCTCCGCGTTCCTCACCACCCTGGGCGCCAGCCCCTTGTCGTAGTGCGCCTTCTCCCACTTCTGGCGCACCGCGAGGTTCATGACCAGTACGTCGGCACGCCCGTTGTTCGCCCGGATCAGGGCCAGGAGGCGATCCACGTCCGTCAGGAGCAGCGGCCCCCCGTTCGGCGCCTCGTCCGAGGCCCCCACCGTCTGGGCCGCAATCGTCTGGCCACGGATGCCCTGCGGCTCGTTCGAGGCCCCTCCAGCCCCGATGACCAGGGCCCTCCCAATCGCGTACCGGCAGTTCCGAAGCTTCGCGTCCAGCTCCACCTGGGCGATGTCCACGTCCGTCGGACTACTGTAGATCGCCTCGCTGAACGAGTCCAGGAGCAAGTCGACCTCGACCCGCCTGAGCTCGAAGGCCGTCGCCGGCGTGGTCGGCACGCTCGACGAGTCCGGCGCGGCCGCCCCTGGCGCAATCCACGTCGCTGAGCCGAAACTCCCCGAGGTCACCCTCACGACGTGGACCTCGTGCCCCTCCATTCTCACCCACGGCAGCACCTCGATGAACTCGTCCGGGATCGGCAGGTCCTCGTGCAGCCCGTCGATCGGGTTCGGACGGCTGAAGAGCCTGGACTCCGCCTGCGTGATCGAGGCCATCGTCGGACCTCCCGCTCCGACGACCTAGGCAATCCCGTCCAGACGCGCGAGCGTTGTCGTCCCGAACCTCCCGAACACCACCTGGGCCGAGACGCGGTACCTGTGCGTGTCGGTGGTCTCGACGAGTGTGCGCTCGATCTCGAACATCTTCCCGTCCTGGCCGGGCTTGTACCCGCCGCAGATTCCCTTCTGGTACCCAAGCACCAGCGCGTACATCGAGGACAGGTTCGTCCCCGTTCCCTTCGTCTCGTTGTTCGGAATGTGGTCGCTCACCGCGACCCTAACGTTGCCATGGTAGTACACCTTCCGTCCGGTGGCGGGATCCACCTCGACGATCGGCTTCGTCCCGTTCGAGTAGTGGGCCGCAATCCATTTCTGGCGAACAGGGAGGTTCATCACGAGGAGGTCGGCCTTGCCGTTGTTCGCAGTGATCTTCGCGAGCAGCCGGTCTACGTCCGTCAGCATCAGAGGCCCGCCGTTCACGGCATCGTTGCTCGCGCCGATGGTCTGCGTGGCGTCGACGAGCGTGACCAGCCCGTGGGGGTCGGCCGGGGCGAGCAGGCCCGTCCCGTTCACGAGTGCGTTTCCGATAGCGTACCGGACGTTCTTCAGCTTTGCATCCAGCTCCATCTGCACGATGTCCGTGTCAGTGGGGCTGGTGTAGATGTTCTCGCAGAACGTGTCGATCAGCACGTCCACATAGACCCGCTTCAGGTCGTACACGGTCGGGATGATCGGAACGGGGACGGTCGGGCTATCCGTCGTCAATCCGCCCGCCGCGATCCACGACGCCGATCCGAAGCTGGGGAGCGACGCCAGGATCTCGTCGAACTCGTGGCCCGTCATCCTGACCCAGGACAACAGGTCGATGAACTCGTCGACGATCGGCGCCGACTCGTAGATCCCGTGGATCGGGTCCGCGCGGGAGAAGATCTTCGCCTGCGCCTGGGTGATTGAAGCTACCGCTCGCCCTCCAATGAGATCGCCAGCTCGGAGCGCGCCTCCGCACGGCAGGTTGATCCTAACCCCTGCCCCCTCCGACTTGCAAAAACAATCTTATGGTGGGTCCCGGGCAACCCTCCTCCCACGAAGGCGATGATGGCCTCGCCCCTCACCTCCTCTCAAGCGCCTCCGCGGCGAAGCGCCGCACGCTGGGGGGCGCGCCGGAGGCCGCCACGCGCCGGATCGCCGCGTAGGCGTCCTCAGTGCCGATCGCCTCCAGCAGGCCGATGACGCGGATGGGGAGGAGGTCCTCGGTCGGCGCGTCCTGCGGGCGGAGCGGCGCGCGCGAGTCGAGGATCCGCTCGATCCGCGTCCGCGCCTCGCTCGAGGCTGAATCCGCGAGGGCCTCCTGGAGCAGCGGTTCGGCCACGTCCACGATGTCGGTGAGGGCCAGCGTGGCCTGCTCCCGCGTCTCCCACTCGTCGGCGTCCAGGTCCGCCACGAGCCTCCGGATGCGCGCCTCGTCCATCGCGGGCTCCGAGGGGAGCTTCGACGCGAGGAACGGGACCGCCGCCGCGCCGGCCCCGACGAACGCGCCCACGGCGCGGGCCTGGGGGCCAGGGCGCTCGCCCGAGAGATCGGCCCACCACGCGGTGAGCCTCTCCGCGGAGGGTTCCTCGCCCCTCGGCGCGCTCTTCCCGCGGGCGCAGAGCCAGCCGAGGGCGGGGAGCAGTCCCGCGTCTCCCTCGGCAACGACCGTCGCCTCCGGGTCGATGTCGCCGTCCGCCTTCCTCTTGTAGACCGAGATGACGCCGCCTCCGGCCAGGATGTCGTATCCCGTCAGAACGAGGTCGGCCTGTCCGTCGCCGTCGACATCGGCCGCCGATCCGCTCGCGATGAAGGCGTCCGACGTGGAGCCCTCCACGTCCGGGCGCAGGTCGATCGACGGTCGCCAACCCTCCATCTGGCCGTCGCCCCGATTGAAGGCCACGTGGCACTGGCCCTCGTCATTCACGTCGTCGTCGGGGGGAAGGAAGACGTCGAGGTCGCCGTCACGGTCCAGGTCGCAGAGGATGGGCGTCGTCGACCCCTCGGGGGCGTCGAGGACGAGACGCTTCTCGGCCGCGGGAGCGAAGGTCCCGTCCCCCTTGCCCGCGAGGACGAAGAGCTGGGTCGGGCACGACCCGCCGTACGCGAAGCTCTGGAAGAGGAGGTCGGCGCGCCCGTCGCCGTCGACGTCTCCCGCGGCGAAGTAGGCCCCGCGGCACTGGTCCACCACCTGGGTCGGCTCCGCGACCATCTCGAAGCCCGCCTCCGCCTTGCCCAGGGCGACGGCGCACGAGTATCGGCAGTCGTCGCCGTCCCCCTCCCTCCGATAGAGGATGACGTCGCCGCGTCCGTCGCCGTCGAAATCGGCCGCGCCCTGGACGGCCCAGCCGGCGGGAATGGTGGAAACCCCGAGCTCGACGACGCCGTCGGGCGTCGCGCGGAGCACGGAGAGGGCGGTGAACGTCCGTCCGCCCCAGGCGCAGAGGGCCTCGCTCGAGGAGAGCGGGATCAGGGCGGGCCCTCCGGTGGGCAGGGCGACGACCCATGCGGCGGAGCACACGCGCTGCCGGACGGTGCCGTCCTCGGCGACGACCTCGATCCTCGGGTCCGCGCGCCCGCGCAGCATGACGACGTCCTCGGCCGCGGCCGCAAGGGACGCGAGAAGGAGGCAGGCGAGAGGGCGAGCGCGCATGACGGTCCTCGACGCTAGTTCGCGAGCTCGTACTTCTTGCCGAGGGAGGACTCGTACGTGGCGCCGCCCGAGGCGGTCCAGGTGTAGGTGCCCGTGAAGGTGATGGCGCCCTCGTGCTTGAAGCTCGTCACCTTCCCCCTCACCTTCTCAGGCCTCTTGGCCGGCGTGACCTTGGCGCCGTCGGGGCCGTAGAGCAGGTACGCGAAGAGGTCCTTGCCGCGGCCGTTGTCGAACCAGGGCGGGTCCTCCGCGGTGCCGAGCGAGATGGTGTGCTTCCTCGTGACGACCATCTTGAGCATGTCCCCGCACCCGCAGACGCAGTCCATGAGGCCTGCGCTCTGGGCGTACGTGAGCAGCTCCTCGCGGTCCAGGGAGTGGGTGTCGGCCCCCGCCGACCCGTCCTCGTGGATCTTGAAGGCCTCCCAGTAGTCGAGCTTGAACTTCGTGGTGCCGCAGGCGCAGGTGATCTCGACGTCGATCTCGACGTGGGCGAGGATGACCTCGTCCTTCCCCGGCTTCACCCCGTCGGCGAGTTCCAGGTAGATGTTGTAGAGGTGGCCGTCCTCGGTCAGCGGGTTCTCGGCCTCGCGCTCGCTCCGTTTCCACTCCACGTTCTGGGCGAACACGGCGCCCTGGGTCATCCAGAGGGCGCACACCGCCCCGAACGCCATCGCGAGTCGCTTCCGTCCCTGCATCGGCTCTCCTTTCGAGTCCTTGGACCGGTCAGAGGCTATCGATGCACGCGGCCACGGTCAAGCGCGCCCTGCTCCGGCGTGTCGGACGCTGAATTCGGCCACTCACCGGGACAGCGATTTCGCCCTCCTCACCAGCTTGACGAACTCGGCGCGGTAGCCGCTCGGGTCCGCCCCGACGCTCCCTCCGGCGATCTCGGCGAGGGCGTCCCACGTGAACCCCTTCGCGTGCTCCGAGCGCCTGAGCAGCATCCCGTACCCGGCCACTGCCGCCGCGAAGCGGAAGTCCTCGGAGGCGTCGTCGAAGCGCGCGCGCTCGTCCGAGAGTGGGACCTCCATGAGCGTGCTCGTGTCCGACTGCGGAGGCTTGTAGCGGAGCTTCACCGTGCACAGCTCGGCGCTCGCCGCCGCGCCGGTCGGCTCGGAGGGTTGCTGGTACTTCAGCGGGTCGACCGAGGGCCTGCCGTCGGGCGACTCCGACCCCGCCGGGACCACCTCGTAGAGGGCCGTCACGGTGTGCCCCGCGCCGATCTCGCCGGCGTCCTTCTTGTCGTCGTTGAAGTCCTCCTTCGCGAGGAGGCGGTTCTCGTAGCCGATCAGCCGGTACGACGCCACCCGTGCCGGATTGAACTCGATCTGGACCTTCACGTCCTTCGCGATCGTGCAGAGCGTCCCCGCCATCTGCTCGACCAGCACCTTCCGCCCCTCGGCCAGCGTGTCGATGTAGGCGTAGTTTCCGTTCCCCTTGTCCGCGAGCTGCTCGAGCATGCCGTCCTTGAGGTTCCCCATGCCGAAGCCGAGCACGGAGAGGAATACGCCCGACGTCGCCTTCTCCTCGATGAGGCGCACGAGGTCGCCCCGGCTCGTCACGCCGACGTTCCAGTCGCCGTCCGTGGCCAGGATGACGCGGTTCGTGCCCCCCTCGACGAAGTTCTGCATCGCGATCGCGTAGGCGAGCTGGATCCCAGAGGCGCCGTTCGTCGAGCCCCCCGGGCGGAGCTGCTCGATGGCGTCCCGGATCGGCGCCTTCTGGTCGCCCCTCGTCGGCGGGAGGACCAGGCCCGAGGCCCCCGCGTACACCACGATCGAGACGCGGTCGCTTTCCGTGAGCTGGTCTACGAGCATCGACATCGCCGACTGCACGAGCGGGAGCTTGTTCGCCCGGTTCATCGAGCCCGACACGTCGAGGAGGAAGACGAGGTTGCTCGGCGGGCGCTTCCCGACCTCGATCTCGCGCCCCTTGAGGCCGACGCGGAGGAGGCGATGCCCGGACTTCCAGGGGCAGGCCGCCAGCTCGAGGTGGACGGCATAGGGGTGCTCGTCGACCGGCTGGGCGTACGCGTAGGTGAAGTAGTTGACGAGCTCCTCGATCCGCACGGCGTCGGGGGGCGGGAGCATTCCGCCCGTGAGGAATCGGCGCACGTTGGCGTAGCTCGCCGTGTCGACGTCGATGCTGAACGTCGAGAGGGGGTTCTCCCACGCGGCGAGGAAGGCGTTCTCGGCGATGTGGGAGTAGTCCTCGGTGTTGTGGGCGACGTCGGGCTGGGGCCGCGGGGCGCCGGCGGCCGCGCGGGCCGGAGGCGCCCCGGCTCGCATCGCCATGTTCGCGCTTCCCGAGCGGCCGCCGTACAGGCCGCCGACCGCGCCGGGGCCGACGCCCATGGAGTCGGAGGAGGGGCCGCGCGTCTTCATCTCGCCTTGCCATCTCCTGCTCGGGCCCGGGTTTCCCGCGAGGTAACACGCGGACGTCAACACGTTGCCGTCGCCGCCCTGGCGATCCGCCGACTCGTTGTGGTCCGACTCCCCGGCCTCGGGGAAGAAGATGACGGCGTCCTCGTACTCCGCGCCGTCTGCCGGCCGCTCCATCGCGACGAGGGTGGGCTCTCCCCGCCACTCGCGGCTGACCCGGATCGAGTCGTAGTCCGTGCCATGCGGCACCGGATGCGTCGTGATGACGAACTCGCCTTCATCTACTGAGGCCACCGACTTCCTCGCCGCCGTCATGCTCGGCCACGTGATCGCGAGCACGGCGCACGCCGCGGCCGTTGCGGCGACGAACCACCACGTCGAGCGGCGGACCCGCCCGCGCCTGGGAACGGGGGCGGGCTCGGCGACCGGCTGGACCTCCACCGGTCCCTCCCCCTCGGTCGCCAGACTCTCCTCGATCCAGTCCGCGCGGCGGCGGGCCTCCTCGGCCCGGCGGCGGAGCTCCGGCCGGGCGGCGATCGCAACGGCGATCGACTGCGCCTCCTTGCCCGCCAGCTCACCCAGCGCGAAGGCGGTGACCTTCCAATCCTCGATCCTCGTGTTCATCTGCGTGCTCCCTGGGGGACAGCGGCGAATTCCCTGCTCACGCGCTGGATCGCGTTGTGGATCATCACGCCCACGTGGTCGACGGAGTGGCCCGTGATGTTGGCGATCTCCCTGTACGAGAGTCGTCGCTGGAACTTCAGCCTCACGACCTCCTGCTCCCTCTCTGGGAGGAGGCCGAGGAAGGCCTTGTTGGCTGCCATTGCGCCTCCCGACATCGCTCCGACATCCGTGAGAACGGATGGATGCCCTGCCGGTTCGACGTCGTCTTGATGCCGGGCGCGCGGCGTGGTCCAATCACACGCCGTGTCACCGCAGGAGTCGTTCTTCCTCCAGCTCGTCCGCGAGCGCGCCCTGGCCACGGAGCGCGATCTCGAGGTTGCCGTCCGACTGCGCGAGGAGCGCGGGCCCGCCGCCTCGCTTCCAGACCTCCTCGTCGGCCTGGGCTGCATCGACGCCGCCCAACGCGAGGCCCTCCTCGCCGAGACACGCCCGCGGCAACAGGTCTCCGACACGCCCACCCTCCCCGGCCCCGAGGCCGCCACGCTGATCGGCCCGCCCAACCTCTCGGCGCCAAGGGACGGCCCGTACCCCGGCTACGAGGTCATCGATGAGATCGCCCACGGAGGGATGGGGATCGTGTACAAGGCCCGCCAGACCGCCCTCGGACGCCTCGTCGCCCTCAAGGTCCTCATCGCCGGGGAGCACGCCTCCCCCGAGCTCCTCGAGCGGTTCCACCGGGAGGCCCGCGCCAGCGCGAAGCTCGAGCACCCCAACATCGTCCAGGTCTACGACGCCAAGCAGGACGGCAACGTCCACTACTTCACGATGCGCCTCGTCGACGGCCTCCCACTCTCCCACCTCACCAAGGGCAAGGGCCTCCCTCCCCGTCGCGCCCTCGAGATCGCCCGGAAGGTCGCCCTCGCCCTGGACTACGCCCACGCGCGAGGCGTCATCCATCGCGACGTCAAGCCCGCCAACATCCTGATCGACTCCGCGGGAGAGCCCCACGTCGCCGACTTCGGCCTCGCCAAGGACCTCTCGCCCCTCCCTCCGGGGTCGAGCGAGGCAGGCCTGACCGTCCAGGGGTCGGCGCTGGGGACGCCGAGCTACGCCTCCCCAGAGCAGGTCGGCGCCGACTCCGCCCGCATCGACGCGCGCACCGACGTGTACGGCCTCGGGGCGACGCTGTACGAGATGCTCACCGGCCGCCCGCCGTTCGTGGGCGACAGCGTCTTCACGATCGTCGCCGACGTGCTCGGTCGCGAGCCCGACCCTCCGCGCGCCGTGAACGCGAACCTCCATCGCGACATCGAGACGATCTGCCTCAAGGCGATGGAGAAGGACCCCGCGCGCCGCTACGCGACCGCCGCGGATCTCGCCGAGGACGTCCGCCGCTACCTCGAGGGGGAGCCGATCTTCGCGCGACCCGTCTCGGGCCCAGAGCGCCTCTGGCGGAAGGCCGCGAGGCACCGCGCCGTCGTGATCCCCTCGGTCGCCGCCGTCCTCATCGCCGCGGGGTGGTGGGGGTGGTGGGCGTGGTCCGCCTCCGAGCGCGAGGAGGCCTCGCGCCGGGTTGCCCACGCCGAGGAGGCACTCGGAAAGGCCGAGCGCGTCTCGCGCGTCCTCGCCCGCTGGTCGCGCCTGGCGGAGGACCTCAGGCGCCTGGAGGCCGCCGCGTACGACGGCTCCCTCTCCGCCGACGAGCGGCGGAAGAGGACCGAGGAGCCGCTCCTTCGCGTCGCCGCCTTCGTCGCAGAGACCCCCGCCGACTCCTCGTCGCAGTCCGCGGCCTCGGCGCTGGCCGGGTGGGCCCGGTGGCTCTCCGGCGACGAGCCGGGCGGACTGGCCGAGATGAGGCGCGCGGCCTCCATCGACCCGGACGTGCCGTTCGCCAGCCTCTACGAGGGCCTCGCCCGGCTGACGCGCCTCGTGGAGTCCCTGACGCTCCCCCGCGTCGAGGGCACGCCTTCGGGGGGCCGTGCCGTCGCGCCGCCGCCCGAGACCGCGGAGCAGGGGAAGGAGCGCGAGAACGTCGTCCGCCTCCTCGACCGCGCGCGCGCGGCGAGCGTCTGGGGCAAGGAGGGGGCCGAGGGGCTCGGCGCGGCGATCGACGCCCTCTCGGCGATGCGCGACGGCGACTGGGCGAGGGCCGAGGCGGGCCTCTCGCGGGCCCTGGAGACCCCCGACCTGAGGATGGCCGAGAGCGGCCTCCTCCTCGCCCGCGCGCGCGTGCGGTACCTGCGCGGGGAGTTCGACGCAGCCCAGGAGGACCTCGCGCACGTCCTCCGCGCGCGTCCCGAGTCCGCGGAGGCGTACAAGGCCCTCGCTGAGGTCAAGCTCGGGCAGGTCGCGAGGCTCTCCGTGACGGGAGGGGACCTCGGGACGCAGCTCCGGGTGGCGATCGACGCGTTGGGGCAGACGCTCCAGCGGGCCCCCCAGGACGCGCACGCCTTCAAGATCCGGGCGTACGCCTACCGCACCCTGGGCATCGAGGAGTCCCTCCGCGGGAAGGACCCGAGGCCGACGTGGAAGCTCGCCCTCGACGACCTCGACGAGGCGATCCGCCTGGCGCGCGGGAACGCGGACGCCCTGGGAGATCGAGGCGTCCTGCGCCAGAAGCTGGCGGAGTGGATGGCCGCGCACGGCCTCGACTCCGCGGAGACGCTTGCGCTCGGCGAGAAGGACCTCTCGAAGGCGATCGAGTTCGACCCGGCGAACGTCTCGGTCCTGGTGAACCGGGGGTCGATCCTCCTGGAGCGGGCCGAGCGCGAGGCCGCGGGCGGCGCCGACCCGCTGCCTACGCTCGAGAAGGCCCTCGCCGACCTGTCGAAGGCGATCCAGCTCAACCCCCGCGAATCCCGGGCGCTCAACAACCGCGGGCTCGTCCACTACCGCGTGGGCCTGCGCGCGGTCTCGCGAGGCGCCGATCCCCTCGACTCCTTCCGCAAGGCGCTCGCGGAGTTCGACGCGTCGCTCGCCGTCGAGCCCGGCTTCGTGTTCGCCCTGAACAACCGGGGGCTGGTCGGGCGCGACCTGGGGGAGTGGCAGGCGGCCCACGGGGCCGACCCGAGGGAGGCCTGGGACGCGGCCGTGGCGGCCCTCGACGCGGCGATCGCGCGGAGCCCCGACTATCCGCTCGCGTACCAGAACCGCGGGGACGTGCATTGGAAGCGCGGCGAGTGGGAGATGGGGCGCGGGGAGGACGCGGGGGAGTGGTTCCTGCGAGCCGAGGGGGACTACGGCCGCGTGCTCGCGCTCAACCCGGAGCACCACGGCGCATTCAACAGCCGCGCCTCGGTCCGCTGGCGGATGGCGGAGTGGGAGATGCGCTCGGGGAAGGACCCCACGCCGCGCATCGAGGCCGCTGCGGCCGACTTCGCGGAGGCGATCCGCCTCAACCCGACGAGCGGGTACCTCCACAACAACCGGGGAAACCTGTACTGGACGCTGGGGGAGTGGAGGGCCCGGGCGGGCATCGACCCGGAGGAGGCGTACGGCAAGGCGCTCGTGGACTTCGGCGAGGCGGTCAGGCTCAGGCCCGACTACGCCGAGCCGCGGAACGGCCGAGGGATCGTGCTCTGGCGGCGCGGGGAGTGGGAGCTGCGATCGGGGAAGCCGCCGAGGAAGTCCTGGGAGAAGGCGATCGCGGAGTTCGACGAGCTGCTCAGGCTCGCCCCGGACCACACGCACGCGCCGAACAACCGGGGGAACGTCTGGTCGAAGCTCGGGGACCTGGACGCCTCGAGGGGGAAGGACCCGAGGGAGGCGTACGCGAAGGCGGAGGCGGACTTCGAGGAGGGGCTCGGCCGCGGCTCCCGTCCCGCGGAGCCGGCGAACGGCCTCGGGATCGTGAGGCTCCACCGCGCCAACTGGGAGGCGGCGCACGGTCTCGATGCCCGCCCGACCTTCGATGCGGCGATCGAGGCGTTCGGCGAGGCCCTGGCGCGCAATCCGCGGCTCGCGTTCGCGTTCTCCAATCGCTCCGAGACCTGGCGGCGCCTCGGAGACCTGCTCGCGGGGCGCGGCGAGGACGCCGCCCAGGCCTATGCGAAGGCGGTCGAGGACGCCGAGCGTGCGGCGGGGCTCAACGCCTCGGACGCCTCGATCCAGCGGTGCCTGGAGGCGGCGCGCAAGGCCCTCGGGGAGTGGGAGTCGAGGAAGTAGCGCGACCGCATCGTCGCTTGCCTGCGGGGCGGTCGGCCGTTATCCTCTCGCCGCATGAGAGACGACCTCGGACCGCTGCGCGACGTCCCGTACATGGGCGTGATCTACGTCGTCGCCGAGGCCGCGAAGCTCGGCTACCACGGGGATCACCCCGACTGGTGCAACCTGGGGCAGGGGATGCCCGAGGTCGGGCCCCTCCCCGGCGCCCCGCCTCGCGTCTCGCGCGTTGCGATCGACCCGCGCGACCATGCCTACGGCCCCGTCGCCGGCGTTTCCGAGCTCAGGGAGGCCGTGGCGCGGCTCTACAACCGCTGGTTCCGTCGCGGGAAGAGGTCCCAGTATGCGGCCGAGAACGTCGCAGTCTGCGCGGGAGGTCGACTGGCCCTCACCCGGGCCGTCTGGGCGCTCCGCAAGGTCCGCCTGGGGTACTTCACCCCCGACTACACGGCGTACGAGGACCTGATCGGCGGCGTACCGCGCGTCCGACCGTGCCACATCCCGCTCCGAGCCGAAGAGGGGTTCTCGATCGACCCCGCGGAGCTGTCGCGAGTCGTCCGGCGCCGCCGGCTCGACGGCCTCCTCGTCTCGAACCCCTGCAACCCGACGGGCCGCGTCCTTCGGGACGGGGAGCTGGCCTCGTGGGTGGCGCTCGCAAGGGACTCGGGCGCGGCGCTCCTGATGGACGAGTTCTACTCGCACTTCGTCTGGAACGGGCCGGCGCCGGTGAGCGCCGCGGCGTTCGTCGAGGACGTCGACCGGGACCCCGTCCTCGTCGTGGACGGGCTGACGAAGAGCTGGCGCTACCCCGGCTGGCGCGTCGGCTGGACCGTCGGGCCCAGGGCGTGGATCGAGACGCTCACCCGTTCGGGGAGCGCGATCGACGGGGGAGGGCCGCGCTGGCTGCAGCGGGCGGCCGTGCCGCTCGTGGGCGCCGCGCGTGCGGAGCGGGAGACGCGCGCGATGCGTGCGGCCTTCCGTCCGAAGCGCGACCTCATGGTCGAGCGACTCCGCGCGATGGGCGTCGAGTTTCCGCGCGAGCCCGAGGGGACTTTCTACTGCTGGGGGTCCGTAGCGGGCCTCCCTCGTCCGCTCCGTGACGGGATGAGGTTCTTCCGCGAGGCGCTCCGCCACCGCGTCCTGACGGTGCCGGGGGAGTTCTTCGACGTGAACCCCGGCAAGCGCCGCACGGGTCGGTCGCCGCTCTCCCCGTTCGTGCGGTTCAGCTTCGGCCCGCCGATCGAGGTCGTCCGCCGGGGCCTCGACCGCCTGGAGCGGATGATCCGCTCGGCTCGCAGATGACGCCGACGCGCACGAGCTGGCCGGGGATGCTCCTGCGGGGGACGCCGACCGCTGTCCTCCTCAGGGCCGCCCTCCACCTCGGGATTCGCGCCATGAGGGGCAAGGCGGCCCTCGCAGCCCGCCCCGAGCTCTGGTTCCCGTGGACCAGCCCCGATGTGTGGGCGCGCGTGGTGGACCACTACCGCGCGCTCCCGGACCCGACGGTGTTCGAGTGGGGAGTCGGCGTCAGCACGATCTGGCACGTGCGCGCGCTCCTCTCGATGGGACGAGGGACCTACGTGGGAGTCGAGCACAACGTCCTCTGGACCGTTCAGGTCGCGGCCGCACTCCTGCGCGAGGCCGCCGCCCGCCGCGTCGACGTCTCCCTGGAGTCGTTCCGCTCGGGCCTGGACGCCGACCTGACCCTGCGCCTGGGAGGGTGCCGCGTCGTCCTCCGCCTCCGCTCCCGTCGCCGAGACGAAGGGCGTCCTGCGGACGACCGGAAGTACGAGGCCTACGTCGCCGCGCTCGACCTCCCGGTCGACGTCGTGGTGATTGACGGACGCGCGCGGAACGACTGCGTCCGGCGGGCGCTCTCGACACCGTGGCTTCGCCAGGGGGGGCTGCTCGCCCTCTACGAGGCGGGTCGCGGCGAGGAGGGGTGGTTCGAGGGGATGGGCAGCGGCAAGCACGACTACCGCCGCGAGGTCGAGGAGATGGTCCGACTCGGCGGCGAGGTCGTGGACGGCCTGGGGCTCGACCGTTGGGAGGAACTGGGGCGCCCGCGGACCGTCGGGCCCCACGGGGCGGGGCCGTACCGGCACGAGGCCTGCTTCCTCGTGCGCGCCTTCGCTTGACCCCGGGCGGGGGGCGGTTACGATTTCGCCTCACGAAGGGGGACCGCCATGCCACGAACGCCGTGCGTCCTCACGGGCGCGTCGAGCGGGATCGGCGCCGCGCTCGCGCCGATGCTCGCGAAGGAGGGGTACGACCTCGTCCTCGTCGCCCGCCGAGAGGCGGAGCTGGCGAAAGTCGCGGAGCAGGTCCGTGCGGCGGAGCCCTCAGCGGTCGTGGAGGTCTTCACGCTCGACCTCGCGAAGCCCGGGGCGGGCGAGGCGCTCTTCGCGCGCGCCCCTGGAGCGAAGCTCGTCGTGAATTCGGCGGGGTTCGGGAAGCTCGGCCCCGCGCTCAAGTACGACCTCGAGACGTATCACCGGATGATCGCGCTCAACGTCTCGGCGATCACGGACATCACCTACACGTACGCAAAGCGGATGGCGGAGGACGGGGGAGGGACGGTCTTCAACATCGCGTCGACCGCCGCCTTCCAGCCGATCCCGTACTTCACGGTGTACTCCGCGACGAAGGCGTACGTGGTGTCGCTCTGCGAGGGGCTCCACTTCGAGCTCAGGAAGAAGGGCGTGCACGTCTTGGCGTTCTGCCCGGGGCCGGTGGACACGCCGTTCGAGGCGGCGGCGGAGGTGCCCGCGGAGATGCTGACGTACAGCCACCATTTCATGATCTCGGCGGAGCACTGCGCGCGGGTCGCCGTGAAGGCGATCCGTCGGCGAGCGGAGAACGTCGTTCCGGGGTTCTGGGCGGGGCTGGGCGCCCTCGGTGGGCGCTGGAGCCCTCGGAGGCTCGCCCGATGGGGCGCGGCGATCCTGTTCCGTCCTCCTGGGGTATAGACGATGGCCGCTGACCTCTCGTCGCTGCCGAAGGGGATCGGCGGGTTCGTCTCCGGCGTGGCCTCGGTGCCGCGGGGAATCAACCGCCTCCTCTCCGATGCGCCGCTGCGCAAGCTCGCGATGATCCCGCTCCTCATCACGACCGTGCTCTACATCGCGGCGATCGTCGCGCTTTTCGTGTGGGGGGCGGACTTGTTGGACTGGGCGTGGCCGAAGCCCTCGGACGGGTGGTTGAAGTGGCTCTGGTACGTCGTCCTGCCGCTCGGCATCATCCTGATCGTGATCGTGATCGCGCTGCTCTTCAGCACGGTCGCCGAGGCGGTGGGGGGGCCGTTCTACGACAAGATGGCGATGCGCGTCCTGGAGGGGGAGGGGATCTCGACGAGGGACCCGGGGCTCTTCCGTGGGACGATTCCCGACATGTTTCGATCGCTGCTCTTCGTCGCGGCGGCCGTGGGCTTCGGCGTCCTCTCGTTCATCCCCGTGATCGGCCTTCCGTTCGCGATCCTCGGCACGTCCATCGCCTGGGTCGGCCTGGCCGCCGCGGCGGTGAACCCCGCGCTCCTCGTGACGGGGTACGGCATCGGCGGGCGCCTCCGCTACTTCCTGCGCTCCTACTCGGCCCTCGCGGGGATGGGCGTGGCGATCGGCGTGGTCCTCCTGGTCCCGCTCGCGGGCCTCATCGCCATCCCCGGCTCGGTCGTCGGCGCCTCCGCGCTCTACGCCCGCTCCCGCCGCGCCGCGTAGTTCGCGGACCCGCGAGTGTCCGAGGGAACGCAGTTCAACCGAGGTGCCTCGTTCCCCCGTGGCAGCGCGTCACTGCCGGAAGGTCACTCGACGTCGCCTTCCGTCGAAGGTCACGCGGAGTCGGTCGAAGACGTCGGTCCGACCGAGCAGCATGGGGACATCTTCGGATTGCGCCCACGCCAGGCGGCACCTCAGCCGGATGGGGCCGAGTCGGAGGGTCACACTCCTGAGCAGGTAGGGTGTTCCGCCTGCGATGCCGCTGAGCGTGGCGATCGTCTGAGTGCCGCGCCGCATTCCAAGACTCTTCCCCACTTGAAAGGGGACCATGGTCAGGTCGGCACCGGAGTCGCAGGTCATGTCCAACTCCAGTCGCCTTCGCCAGTGTGAGAGCGAGACGCGTGCCATCGGGATCCACGTGAATCCGATCGGCGTGAGCGCGCGCTCGTAGGCGAACGAGACCCGTCTCTCCATTCAGCGAGCCCGGTACGCGTACAACTTGCGCGGGTCCCGGATGCGCGCGACGAACGGCGTCTCACGCGGGTGAAGCCTGCGGGCACGGCGGACGAGCCGGCAGAGGTCCTTTCCCGTCCCGACGAGCTGGCCGGCGACGATGACGACGTACTTCCCAACGAGCCTTCGCTGATCGAGCGAGAGATAGCACTGCCAGTTGCGGTCGTGTCTCATGACCTGATTCTAGAGCAGTGAAGGCGGGGGAGCAAGCCGTCGCGGCTACCGGTACCGGCGGCGGTTCGGGTTCCCCAGCTCCTTCTCGAGGCGCTCCGACGGCACGCCGCGCTCGACCGCGATCGCCTTCAGCTTCGTCAGCGCCTGATCGTACTTCGCCTGCCCCTGCGGGTCGCGGCCGAACTGCTCCCGCTCCATCGAGAGCATCCTAAGGTCCTCGATCACGGCGTCCGCCCAGCCCTCCTCGGAGGCGTCCTCGCCCAGGGCCCGCACGCAGCGCTGGAGCGACAGGAACAGCAGGTCCTCCGCCTTCGCCGTCAGGTGGTCGCCGGGGCGGTGGAACTGGATGTCCAGCTCGTCGCAGAGCTTCGCGAGGAGCGCCTCGTTCTCGTCCTTCGGCGCCGGCTCCTGACCGCGCTCGCGCCGCCCCTGCTGCATCTCCTTCTCGATCGTCCCCGGGTCGCGCGCGAGGTCCGTCGCGAGGTCCGCCTCCGGGTACCCGTTCGCCACCGCGAGCGCCCTCAGCCCTTCCACGGCCTTCGCCTGCACCGTCGCGATCTCGGCGCGGGGCCTCCGCCCCGCCTCCGCCGCGCGCCAGAGGGCCCGCACGACGTCGAGGCGCCACCGAGTCGACTTCGGCGTCAGGACCATCTCCACCGCGTCCCTCGTCCTCGCCTCCAGGTCGGCGACGTCCCCCTGCATCTGCATGGAGGAGAGCCCGATGTCGTCCGCGAGCTTCTGGAAGGCCTCCCCGACCTTCTCCTGGTCCGCCGGGTGCCACCCCTCCTTCGACTCGTCGCCCCGCTCGAGCCCCTCCTTGCGACGACGCTCGACCTCCGCCTGGAGCCTCGTCCCGAGCTCCTCCAGCTCCGCGTTCGGGTCGAGAGAGGGGCCGACGCCCGTCCGCTTGTGCGGCACCATCGACACCCACTTCCGCGCGGACTCGATGTCCCCGAGCCCCAGGTACGCCGTCGTCAGGTGCGCCGCGGCGTGGACCTGCACCTTCCTGAGCCTGTCCATCCCCACGCCGTTCACCATCTGCTCCGTGCCGACCTGCTCGACCGGGAGCAGCACTCCCACCGCGTCCTGCCACCGCTTCGCCTGGACGAGCATGGAGCCAAGCGCGACGCGGTTCCAGAGGAGAAGCCCCATCAGGTTGTCCGACTCGGGGATCACGTCGCTCTCGACGTTCGCGTCGGGGAGCATCGCGCTCGCGGCCTCCGAGGCGTAGTGCCACTGGGAGACCCGCTTCTCGTACCCGAGGCAGTACCCCGCGAGGCGGATTGCGTCGTCGGCCTTCCCCTGGGCCAGGAGGGCCTCCGCGTTCTTCCGCGAGACCGCCAGCGCCAGGCCGAGCGGCTCGGGGCCCAGTGTCCCCGAGGAGTCGGGGAGGATCGAGTAGCCGCGCTCCTTCGCGTGCGCCTCATCGAGCGCCAGCGCGACGCGGAACCAGCCCGTCGCGTCGGCGTGCTTCCCCTCGGAGAGGGCCACGACCCCGAAGTACGCCGCGATCCGCGGGTCCGTCGGGTCGAACGCGGCGGCCGCGTCGAGCGTCTTCCGCGCGCCGTCCCACCTCGTCGTGCGGACCTGCGCCCAGACCGCCGCGAGGTACGGCGCGGCGCTCGTCTCGATCAGGTTCGTCGAGACCATCCTCTCGCGGAGCCCCTCAGCGTGCTCGCCGAGCTGCGAGTGGACCGTCGCAAGCAGCTTGTGCGCGTCGAACGACTCCGGGGCGAGGCGGATCGACTCGATGAGCGCCTGCTTCGCGCCCGCCGCGTCCCCCGTGCGCCAGAGGAGGAGGCCCTTCAGGTAGCACCCCTGCGCCGTCCCCTCGCACTTCGCGAGGGCGGCCTCGATCACCTTCACCGCGTACTCGAGGAGCTTCTGCGCCTGCCGCTCGTACTCCTCCGCCTGATCCAGCTCCGCCTGCGACGGGTAGCGCCAGTAGATGTACTCCCAGGTCGACCAGGTGTCGACGGAGCGGAGGTCGCTCGCCGCGGCCTGCTTCATCACCGCGGCGTGCTCGAGCACCTCCGCGAAGAGCGAGAGCACCTCAGGGATGTCCCCTCCGAGGTCGATCGCGCGGCGGAGGCGGGTCTCGGCGTCGCCCCACAGCCCGAAGCGGATGTCGAGCGCGGCGCGCGCGGCCAGGGCGCGCACGTGGTCGGGGTCGATCGAGAGCGCCTTGTCGAGGAGCTGCCCGGCGAGCGCCAGCTCCCGGGCGCGGACGCCGTCGTTCGTGTAGCGATACGTCCGGTACGACCCTCGCGGCTCGACGCGCTCGCCGAGGACGTCGGCGTTTTTCTGGAGGAAGTCCCCGAGCTCCGCCATGCGCGAGGGGTCGTGGGGCGACGCGGTGCGGGCCCAGGTCAGCTCCCTGAGGCGGTCCTGGTACGTCTCCGCCCACACGCGGCGCCTGGCCGCGACCGCGCTGCGGACCTTGGAAGCCGCGGCCACGAGGTCGTCCCACTCCGACTGCCCCTTCCCGCCGAGCTCCGTGAACAGCTCCGCGTTCGTCCGCCCGTCCCGCGAGACGGCCGCGAGGGCCCGATCGACGTTGGGGCGGTACGCGTCCGTCGCATTCGAGTCGAGCCGCGCCGCGGCCTCGAGGTCGCTCTTCGCCCGGGCGTCGTCCCCCAGCGTCGCGGCCGCGAGCGCACGGCCGAGGTAGGCGTTCGCGTGGTTCACGTTCCACGTCAGGACGCGCGTGTACTCCTCGCGGGCCCCTTCGGGGGCGCCCACACCGAGGAGGGCGTTCGCGTGGACGTAGACGACGTCGGCGTCCTCGGGGTACCTCTCGAGCACGGGGAGGATCGACTGGAGGGCCTCGGCGTACTTTCCTTGCGTGCAGAGGGCGTTTGCGCGATCGAGGAGGGCTCGGCCCATCTCGGGCTGCGCCTTTCGCCTCGAGGCGAACTGGCGCGCGATCTCGGGGAACTTCGCGAGCGCGGCCGCGCGCTGGCCTTTCGCGCGGTCGGAGACCTTGCCCTGGGAGGCCTCCCACGCCGGCCAGCCGTACTCCTTGGTCCAGTTGCGCACGAACGACTCGTACGGGTCGTGCGTGGCGAAGGGGTAGTGCTGCGTATCCATCCCGAATCCGCCGGCCATCGCGACGACGCTGGCCATCCACATCCGCGTCTCGTCGTGTTGGGGGCGGAGCTTGAGCGAGCGTTCGAGGTCCTTGCGCGCCTCGGCGACGCGCTCGGAGAGGGCGTACGCGACCCCGCGAGCGGTGTAGAAGTCGGCGTTCTCGGGCTCCGCCTGGATCGCCGCCGAGAGCGCCACAACGGCGGCGTCGTACTGACCTCGCTCGATGGCGTCGATCCCCTCGACGCAGGAGCCGAGACCTCCGTCGGCGAAGAGGGGAGAGGCGAGGACGACGAGGGCGAGGATTGCGCGACGCATGGTGCCTCCTGGCGAAGAGGGTCGGGCCACTCTACCCGCGGGGCGGTCCCCGGGCAAGGTGCAGATGCGCATACGTGGCGCCGCAGGCGGAAACGGCGTGCACGAACACAATGTGCTGTGCTCGCGAGTGTTGTGGACTCGTCCGTGGCAGACGGTGTCGCCCGGAAGTGACACGGAACTCAAGCGCGCCTGGCAGGAGGGTCAGACGATGTTGAATACTACGAGTACATTTATGAATAATCTTAATAACTATCCTTGACATACTTCATTATGTCTCGTATTATCTCCGCACATGAACAACAGCTCACCGCTCAAGTGCCCTTCCTGCTCCGGACCGCTTCGCCCGGCCGTGATGGCCTGCGACCCCTGCGGCCTGCGGGTCGAGGGCAAGTTCGCGCAGAACGAGTTCGCGACGCTGGGCGAGGAGCAGCTCCACCTGCTCCGCATCTTCGTCCATACGGAGGGGCGGATCCGGGAGATGGAGTCGGCCCTGGGGCTGAGCTACCCCACGATCAAGCAGCGACTCGCGGACCTCCGTCGCGTCCTGGCGCCCCAGGCCGAATCGGCCGTGGTGAAGAGCACTCCTCCCACGCCGTCCGAGCCGCCGGCGCCCCAGCCCGCGCGCGAGGCGAGTGTTTCCGAGGTCCTCTCGGCCATGGAGGCCGGGAGGCTGACGTTTGAGGACGCCATGGCGCAGATTCGGCGCCTGAAAGGGGAGGGTGCGCGATGAAGGACGAGATCCGCCGGATCCTCGAGATGGTCCAGACCGGGAAGCTGACGCAGGAGCAGGGCGCTGAGATGATCGAGGCGCTCTCGCAGAAGGAGGCGCCCCAGGCCCCGCCGCCTGCGCCGTCGCTCGGCGAGTACATCAAGACGGCCGTCTCGAGCGCGCTCGGCAGCTTCGTCGTCAGCTCCGGCGGCCCCGCGGGCGAGGGGAACAGCGTGCAGATGTCGCGCGTCGAGCGTCCCACGGGGAACGGCTTCTCCTTCGAGGACAACTCGATCAACGTGTCCTCCGTGAGCGGCCTCGCGCTCGAGGAGGCGCAGGTGAAGGACAACTCGATCAACGCGGCCAAGATCGCCAACCTGCGCATCACGCGAGGCCACATCCTCGACTGCGAGATCAACGGCTCGTCGCTCGACGACGTGACGATCGCCGACGGGGGCCTGACGGACGTCCAGTTCCACGGGACGAAGTGCTGGAAGGCCGATCTGCGGGAAGAGAGCCGGATCGCCGACTGCCAGTTCCACGGGGCGTCGCTCAAGGACCTGCGCCTGTCGCGCGGATCGAAGCTGGCGGACTGCCAGTTCCAGGGCGCCTCGATCTCGACGCTCGAGCTCGCGGGCTCCTCGGCCTCCGACGTGAAGCTGGAGGGGGTCGCCCTGGCGGACGTGCGCCTCGAGGACAGCGCCTGGAGCGACACGCAGATCCGCGGGTACCGCCTCGCGAACGTCACGTTCACGAGGACGCGGCTCGAGGACGTCGAGGTGAGCGGGGACCCGTCGCGCCGCGAGGCGAGGATGCACGAGACGACGTTCGAGAGCTGCCATTTCTCCGACTGCAGCTTCTCGGGGTGCACGTTCGACCGGACCACCATCCGGAACGTCGAGGCCTCCGACGAGGAGGTCGACGGCGTGGACTTCTCGGGCCTCACGATCGACGGGACCGAGGAGTTCCTCCGCGTGGCGCGCTCCAAGGCCCCCCGCTCGGCCGCGCCTCGCTAGACGGGTTGTCCATCTCACTTTCGGTTGCCCCGGGCCGCGCGGACCGTTAGGCTCGGCCCGCCGTCGACGGGGCGCGGGGCCCGTCGCCCCTGCGCACGGACTGGCGGCGAGTGTACACGCTGGGAGGAAACCATGGCGGACATCGATGTGTCTGCGCGCGTCGAGAAGCTCGAGAAGTCGCTCAGGCTGTGGCGCCTGGGATTCCTTGGCATCGTCTTCCTGTTCCTCGGGGTCTTTGCGGCCCTCTCCTCCGTGATGGGGGAGCTGGACGAGGTCAGCGCGCGTCGGATCGTCGTGAAGGACGGCGAGGACGTCACCCGCGCGACGATCAGCGCCGACGACGACGGGCAGGTGAGGATCAGCCTCCTGGACGCCCAGGGCCGCCCGCGCCTGGTGCTCGGTGCCCCCAAGGACGGCGCGGCGAGCCTGGCGCTCCGCGACGAGAAGGGCTACGAGCGGATCCTCGTCGGCACCGGAGACGGCTACGGCGTGACCCTGAGCGACACCGGCGGCGCGGACCGGGTCGCCCTCGGCATCTCGGTCGTCGGGGGGCCCGTGATGGCCGTCTGCGACGTCGAGGGGAAGCCGCGGGGCGCGCTCTCGCTCTCGGACGGCGGGGACGCGAGCCTCATCCTGTACAGCGACCAGTCGATCCCCCAGATGATGCTCGTCGGAAACCCCGAGGGGAGCTCGGTGACGCTTGCGAACAACGACGGCGTCTCCCGCCTCGTCATGGGGTGCAGCGTAAAGACGCCGCCCAACGTCACGCTGCTCGGCCAGGACCAGAAGCCGATCTGGTCCGCCACGAAGTAGCGCGCCCTAGTCGATCCCCTTCGCGCAGCGGAAGCCGAGCGTCGTGATGCGCGAGGAGGGGTCCTCCTTCTGTGTGCGCGAGGCCCCGCGGAACGCCGTCTCCGCCTTGTGGG
This sequence comes from uncultured Planctomycetia bacterium, assembly GCA_964649705.1. GTDB lineage: Bacteria > Planctomycetota > MHYJ01 > WSZJ01 > CAZYRM01 > CAZYRM01. The sequence goes on along the minus strand of CAZYRM010000021.1, from coordinate 36,763 downwards.
CGCACGAGCCGCCGCGGACTACGCGCAGAGTCCCGATGGCCGGGCCCGACGGGTCGACGGGGACCTGCTCCAACGCGACGTAGGGCGCCCACCAGTCCGCGCACCACTCGGAGACGTTTCCCGCCAGGTCCTGGACGCCGAGAGGCGTGGCGCCGGAGGGGAAACTCCCGACCGGGGCGATCGCCGGGAACACGTCCGCGGAGGTCCCCGAGTTCAGGCTCGCCCCGTCCCAGGCGTCCCCCCAGGGGTACGTGCGCCCCTCGGTCCCGCGCGCGGCCAGCTCCCACTCCGCCTCCGTCGGCAGCCGCTTCCCGGCCCATGCCGCGTAGGCATACGCGTCCCACCAATCCACCCCGACCACCGGGTGCGCCGTGTGCTGGAGCGTCGGCACGTCGCGGAACTTCGGGACGTGGGACTTGCCGGCCGGCTCGGTCGGATGGCAGCGGGAGTGGTCTCCGCTCGCCTCCATCTCCGCGAGGAAGCGGCCGTACTGCGTGGTCGTGACCTCCGTCTTGTCCAGGTAGAACGGGGAGACGGAAACCGAGTGCGCGGGGGCGGCCTCCTCGTCCGCGCCCTGCATGAAGACGGCGCCCCGCACCAGCGCCATTCCCTCCGGCGCGAGGGCCTCGACGGCCTGGAGGTACTTTTCGCGCGTCGCCTCGTCCTCACGGACCGCCAGGGCGGCCCGCAGCGACGTCGCGGCCTCCGCCATGCGACCCGCGCTGAGGTGGGCCTCTCCCTCGGCCTTCGCGTGCTCGAAGGGGTCGACCGGGGGAGTCTCCACCGGGGCCGGGGGTTCGGGAGGGGCTGGCTCCGTCGGTCCGGGCGCGGTCGGCTCGGTCGTCGTAGCCGCTGGCTCGGGCGGCGTTGCGGTCGGCTCGGGCGTCGTCACCGTTGGCTCGGGCGGCGTTGCGGTCGGCTCGGGCGTCGTCACCGTCGGCTCAGGCGGCGTTGCCGCCGGCTCAGGCGGCGTTGCGGTCGGCTCGGGCGGCGTGACCGCCGGCTCGACGGGGGGAGCCACCGGAGGAGTGGACGAGACCCGTACCTTCGGCGCCGGCCCCTCCTTCGGCGGGTCCGCGACAGGGGGGGCGCTCTTCCAGGCGTAGATCGCCAGACCCAGCGCCGCGACGGAGGCGAGCGCGAAGATCCCCTGGTCGGCGCGGATCCGTCGGCCGGTCGCCTTCGGGTTCCGAAGGTACCCCTCGAGCGCGTCGGCGAGCTCCGTCGGGGTCTGGAAGCGTCGCGCGGGGACCTTCTCCAGGCAGCGCGCCACGATCCGCGCGAAGGGCTGCGACACGGCCGAGGTCACCTTGTGGAGCAGCTCCGGAGTTTCGTGGACGTGCAGGTAGACGATGCTCGTCACCGAGTCGGCCTGGAACGGGGGCTTGGCCGAGGCGAGCTCGTACAGGATCGCCCCCAGCGAGTAGATGTCGCTGCGCCCGTCGACCGACTTTCCCATCGCCTGCTCGGGGGACATGTAGAGCGGCGTCCCGAGCACGGTCCCCTGGATCGTCGTCTGGCTGTCGTGAGAGAGGAGCTTCGCGAGCCCGAAGTCCATCACCTTGATCGTCCCGTCCGGGAGGCGCAGGACGTTCGACGGCTTCAGGTCGCGGTGGACGATGCCGCGCTCGAGGGCCGCGCCGATCCCGCGGGCGATCTGGAGCCCGATCCGCGCCACCTCCTCGGGCGGCAGCGGCCCGGTCCGCTCCAGGTGCGCCGACAGCGACTCGCCCTCGACGAACTCCATCGCAAACCAGGGGCGGTGCTCGTCCTGGCCCGCCCCGTAGATCTGCACCACGTTCGGGTGGGAGACGCGCGCCATGGCGAGCGCCTCCTGTTCGAATCGTCCGAGGATGGCGCGGTCGATCGACAGCCCCGGGGAGACGACCTTGACCGCGACCGTGCGGCGGAGAGAGACCTGGGTCGCCCGGTAGACCGTCCCCATCGCGCCGCTGCCGAGCGGCTGGGACAGGTCGACCTCGAAATCGCCCCAACGGACCATGTCGGCTGCTCGCGAAATGAGCTTGTGTCCCGGCTGGGCCGTAGTATACAGAAACGCTGTGTGGAGGCCCAATATGCAACGCATCGCCCTCGTCCTTTCGCTCCTCTCCCTCGTGGCCGGGTGCAAGACCCAGGCGGACCCCGACGCCGTGGGAGAGGGGAGCTGGATTCGCGACACCTGCCGTCCCTACGAGGTCCTGAACGCCGAGCACGGCGTCCAGGCCTTCTGGCTCGAGAAGGTGAACGAGACGACCTACAAGGTCACCCTCAAGCCCTCGGCGCTCACGAACATCCCCTCACCCTATCCGGGGTCGAAGCTCCTCGACTCGACGAACATGGTCGTCTCCGAGGAGCGGATCTACTCGATCCCCGAGGGGAGGACGTTCGTCGACGTCTGGGAGCACTACACCGAGTGGTTCCACTTCGGCCAGCCGTCGAAGAGCGGCGCCCCTCGATGACCCGCCCGGCGCTGCTGGCCCTCCTGCTGGCCGCGCCCGCGTTCGCCCTCGACGTCCAGGTCTCCGCGCACGCCGACCTCGTCGCGCGATACGACGTGTTCGAGCTCTCGCTCCTCCACGAGAACGACTACGCCGAACCGTTCTTCGATGCCACGGTCTTCCTGCGCTTCACGTCGCCGTCGGGGAAGGGCGTCGACGTCGGGGGCTTCTACTATGGATCGGAGGAGAAGCCCGAGGTCCGCGTCCAGGGGGAGGGGAGAGGCCGCCGCGTCGAGTACCTCTACGACAAGCACAACCTCTGGAAGGCCCGTTTCGCCCCGGGCGAGACGGGGACGTGGTCGTACGAATGGACGTTCGAGGACGCCTCCGGCAAGGCGAACGGGCAGGGGACGTTCGAGTGCGTCGAGGGGAGGGCGAGGCTCCGCGGGTTCGTCCGCCAGGACCCGAGGAACCCCTTCCGCTGGGTCCATGACGACGGGGCGCCGTACTACCCCATCGGCCTGCAGGACGGCGTTTTCGACAACCACGGAACCGGGTCGACGCTCTCCGAGGCGGCCCTCGAGGGCCCCTTTCGCATGGACCGCGAGGGCCGCCCCGCGCCCCCCGCGGGGGCGATGTACCAGCCCGGCCCGTCGCACAACCCGCTGAACGGCGACGTCTACTTCCGCCGCTACGCGCGCTGCGGGTTCAACCTGTTCCGCTTCTCCCAGAAGAACTTCTCGCTGGAGCTCTACGACGACCTCGACCACTGGCGCGTGCACGAGGCCGTGATGGTCGACGAGCTGCTCGTCCACGCGCGGAAGTACGGCTTCCGCGTGATGTACGGGGTCTTCGGCTACCAGCCGGTCGAGGACCGGGAGAAGGTCAGGCGCTTCGTGAAGTACTCCGTGGACCGCTGGGGCGCCCTCGTGGACGTCTGGGAGCTCCTCAACGAGCAGCGCGTGCCCGACGACTGGTACGAGGAGATGACCCCGTACCTCAGGTCGATCGACCCCTACCACCACCCGATCACGACGAGCTGGGAGAGGCCTGAACTCGACGGGATCGAGGTCAACGCGCCGCACTGGTACGAGAACGAGGACGAGCGGAAGTCGGACTCCGTGACGGCGGGCAGGTCGAAGGAGTGGAAGCGGCACGGAAAGCCGGTCATCGTGGGGGAGCAGGGGAACCACGCGGATCGCGCGGAGGCCCCCGCGGAGGTCGGCGGCGTGTGGGACGCACGATCGGCGGTCAGGATGCGCCTCAGGAACTGGACCGCGCTCTTCCACGAGGTCTCCTTCGTGTTCTGGAACACGAGCTACGCGAAGGACGGCCACAACATGAACCTCTGGATCGGGCCGAAGGAGCGCGAGTACGTCCGCGCGATGCAGGACTTCGCGTACCGGCTCGGCCAGGACCCCCAAATGTCCGAGGTGAGGCTCTCGGAGCAACGGGGGATTCGCGCGTACGGGCTCAGGTCGGAGGACGTCGTCGCGGTCTATCTGCACCACCACGGCGACCACGAGTCGGCCGTGAAGGGCCTCGAGGTGACCGTCGAGGTGCCGCGGGACGGGAAGGCGTACTGGTACTCCCCCGAGGACGCCCGGATCCTCGCGATCGAGGAGGCCCCCGCGGGGAGCCGGACCTTCCACGCCCCCGAGTTCGTCGTGGACCTCTCGCTGCTGGTGACTCCGCACGGGGCGCCGGATGTCGACGGGGACGGGAAGGCGAACGACGTCGACGAGGACGACGACGAGGACGGCCATCCCGACGCCGAGGACGCCTTCCCGCTGGAGCCCGAGGAGTGGGCCGACGCGGACGGAGACCTGATCGGCGACGTGCTCGACGCCGACGACGACGGGGAAGGGAAGGGGGAGGACGGGAACGGGAACGGCACGCCGGATCACGACGAGATGGACCTCGACGGCGACGGCGTGCCTCGGGCCCGCTCCGTGCCGTGGGACGCCTTCCCCTGGGACCCGAGGGAATGGCGAGACACGGACGGAGACGCGATCGGCGACGAGGCGGACCCGGACGACGACGGGGACGGCTGGACGGACGAGGAGGAGAAGAAGGCCGGAACGGACTCGCTCGACTCGCGGCGCTTCCCGAAGTAGGTCGGATCACCTCATGCGCATTCCGCCGTCCGCCTACCTCGTGGTCGCCGTAGGATCGACCTGCACCTCGTCCGACGCGAAGTCCATCACTTTCATGGCCCGCGCGTGGAGGGCCGGTTCGCCGAGCAGCAGGATGCGCGGTGCGGTCACTTGAGCCATGCGGCGACCGTACGCGGGGCGGAGAGGCAAGTCAAACAGCAGAGAGGCTCCCCGCCTCGCCGCGCTTGACACGCCCCCTCCGGTATCCGAGTATGGGCGAGCCTGCCTCACGGGTGTGCGTCGGGGGAGGCTCCAGGGACGGCGATGGACTCACCCAAGGAGGTCCTGATCGGCCGCCTCGCGGTCGAGAGGGGCTTCATCTCCGAGGAAGAGCTCGTGCAGGCCCTCGAGGCCCAGGCCTCGATGGGCGCCGTCCCCATCGGAGAGCTCCTCGTCCAGCTCAACCTCCTCAATCGGCAGCAACTCTCCCAGCTCGTCGCGACCCAGAGGGAGAACCTCTCCGCCCCCAGCCCGTACACGCAAGGGAAGGAGGTCGCCGCGGACCTCCTGGGCAAGCACGCCGTCGACCTGGGCCTCCTCTCCCCCGAGCAGCTCAAGGAGACGATCCGCGAGCAGGGCGTCCTCGCGCGACGCGGCAAGCCGATGCGCCTCGGCGAGCTGCTCGTCGAAAAGGGGTTCCTTAGCGTCGAGCAGGTGGAGCAGCTCCTCGGGAAGCAGGGCAAGCGCCTCATGCGGTGCAAGGACTGCGGGACGCAGTTCAACGTCCACGACGGCGTGAAGGACCCCAGGTGCAAGCGGTGCGAGGGCGAACTCGTCGAGTCGGCCTCGGTGCCGGGGCCCCGCGAGGCCAAATCGAAGGGGTCGTACTACGCGCTCAAGGCGCTGGGAAAGGACACGGCGCCCGCGAAGGCCTCCGCGGCGAAGAACGTGCGGTACCTCGACTACCAGAAGCGCGTCGAGGGGAACCGCCTGTGGTGGCGGCGCTGGCAGGTCCACGCCGCGCTCGGCGGCTCGGTGCTCGCCATCCTCCTGGTCATCCTGATGGCGCCCGAGTCGGCCTCGACGAAGAAGCCTCCCAGGGAGTCCTCCGAGGGGCCGAAGGAGGCGGAGGCCCCGCCGAAGCCCGAGAAAGAGGACCTCGAGGCGTGGCTCGCCGCGCACGCCTCCGACCCGGTCGCGTGCGCGAAGCGCCTCCGCGAGGAGCGCGACGAGGCGTTCGGGAGCGGCGGCGAGGCCCGCATCGCCGCGCTCCTCCAGAAGTACGAGGACCCCGTCCTGGCGCTCGGCGAGGAGACCTACGAGGCGGTCACGGCAAGCTCGCGTCGGCTCGAGCGCGAGGAGAAGTACGGCGCGGCGTACATGGCGCTGGCCGACCTCCCCGCGGGCAAGGACCCGCTCGGGGACTGGAATCGGCTGCTCGCGCGCGAGCGGGAGGGGGTGGTCACGAGGGTCTCCCTGGCGTGGCAGAAGATCATGCAGGACGCGATGGCCTGGGCGAAGCAGGGGAAGTGGGACGAGGCGATCAAGACAGCGGAGAAGGGGAAGACGCTCGGCTTCGCGCAGCTCAACGAGGAGACGGACAAGGTCATCGCGCAGCTCAAGCAGCGCATCGCGCAGGCGCCTCCCGCGCAGCCGCCGATCCAGCCCCCGTCGCCGACCCCTCCGACGCCCGGGCCCAAGGAGCCGTCGGTGCCGCCGGACGAGGCCGCGGCGCAGCCCGAAGAGGGCTCGGGGACGTTCGAGGAGGTCCTCGCGTTCCTCAGGGACGGGCTTCCGGAGGCGGAGACGGTCGCCTGCCACCTCTGCGCGGAGCTGAAGCCGCGCACGGCGCCGTGCCTGCCGTGCCGGGGCACGAAGCGGGTGAATTGTCCCGCGTGCAAGGGGGAGGGGAAGATCGCCTGCACGGGGCCGCTCCACAAGGACTCCGGCGAGGCGCAGACGGGGATCGCCGACGTCGACGTGGGGAAGTGGGAGACGGACTGGCAGAAGCACTGCAAGATGTGCGAGGACAAGGCGGAGCTCCAGTGCGAGGCGTGCGGCGGGAAGAAGACGCTGGCCTGCGCGGCGTGCCGGGGGAAGGGGACGGAGGAGTGGGTGTGCCCGCTCTCCGGGGGGCAGGCGACCGTGCACGGCGTGGGCGGGCACGGGGCGTGCTGGCTTTGCAAGGGTGCAGGCGCGCCGACGTGCGGCCTGTGTCGCGGCTCGGGAAGGCTCCCGGACGCGCCCTGCGCGACGTGCGCAGGGCTGCGGCGGGTCGCCTGCTCGACGTGCACGGGGCTCGGGTCGGTCAGTTGCGACAAGTGCAAGGGGACGGGGTACCTGAAGTCGACCACGCCGCACACGTCGACGACGGATCCCTCGTCAGGCCCGTACGCGGCGGACCCGGTGCAACAGGCGAGGATCCCCGGCAAGCAGACCTGCGACCGCTGCGAGGCGAAGGGGAAGGTGGCCTGCAAGGAGTGCCGCGACGGCGCGGTCGCGTGCGCGGGGTGCAAGGAGGCGAAGGGGCCTGAGTGCTGGGCGTGCGGCGGGAAGGGGAAGCCCGCGGCCTGCCCGGTGTGCGCGGTCGGTTCGGTGTGGTGGGCGAACACATCGGGCGGGGCGCGCGTGTTCCTCTGTGAGCTCACGGACCTCTCGCCGTTCGCGGACGCGGGGCTGTGCGGGTTCGTCGGGCTGAAGGAGGCGGAGGAGGGCGGCTCGCGGTTCCCGATTGCCTGGACGGCGCTGGTGGTGGACAACCGCGCGGGCTCGGCGTCGATCGCGTGGACGGCCTCCCCTGAGCTGCTCCGCTGCGGCGGCCTGGCGTTCCTCCCCTCGGCCACCGTGCGCGGCCCGGACGCCTCGGGCTGGCACCTGGAGTCACTCTCGCCGCTCTTGGGCGTCTCGAAGGGGACGCTCGCAGGCGCGTCGGTGCCGGCTGGGCAGGCCCTGCTTTTTCTCCTCGCGCACCGCCCCGGTGCGGCGCTCGCGGACGACGTAGCCCTCCTCGACCGCGACAACGCGCGCGTGGCGAGACTTCGCCGCGCCCCGCTCGACGCCCCGCTCCGCCAGCTCCTCCTGCGCCGCTACTGGACGCGCCCCTGCGCGCGGAGGTAGGCGATGTTCACGTGCGCGTCGTGCGGGAGGGATCGCGAGAATGTGCACTTGGGTGTCCAGCTTGGCGACGTCTTCCTGTGCGCTGATTGCAAGGCGGCGGGGCGACGCGTCGCGAGTCCGGCCGTTCCAACGGCCCCTGCGCCGGTTATGGACATGCGTATCGAGCAGGAGGTGCTGGACGCCGCTCGAGAGGGCCTGGCCAAGCGACTCGGCGTCCGCTCCGAACGCGACGCGTGGGCGATCGTCTGGGTCCGAAAGCGGGCCGAGCGGGCAGGGGCCCTTTGTCTAATACTGTTCTTCGCGTTTCTCTACTGGGGGTTCCTCACCCCGCAGTGGCGGGCCGAGCTGGACGTCGAAGAGCTGATGTTCGCAGGTCTTGGCCCGTGCCTGGCCACGCTGGCGATCCTGTTCATGGCGCTTCCCGGGAAGCGACTCGTCGCCCGTAGGATGGACGGTGTCCTCCTCGCACAGCACACGTGCCTGGGGATTGCCTATCGGACCCGACGTATCGAACGGCAGGACATCCTGGCCCTCTCTGTCATGTCGACCGGGGTCTCCATGTCCGAACCTCCGGCCCCCGTTCCCACCTCGGGAGGCGGGCTGATGATCGCGGCCGTTGCCATGGCCGGAGGATCCGCTCCGGAGTCCCGTCCGCGTTCGCAAGGGGTTCACGCCATCCAGGTGGCGCTCCGCGATGGGACCTCGGTGCGGTTCCTCTACACCAGATCCGAGGAGGACTGCCAGGGAGCCGTGAAGGCCCTGAGACAGGTCCTGGAGGTTGCCACACGCCGATGACTCACCACCGTCCGTCAAGCCGACGCTCTCTTCGAGCGGTACTCAAGACCATCTTGGAAGAGGATGCCGCCACGCCGCTGCCCGAGTTCCTCAAGGCTGCGGCACGGATTCGTCGGTCGCTGGCCGGAAGGAGGCACTCCGACAGCGGTAGGCTTCAGGCCCAGGGGCGCCGGCGGTGAGTGATCGCCTCCCGCAGGCTCCGCGTTCGACGGTCAGCGGGTGAGGAAGACGCCTGCCGAGGGGGCGACCTCGCCATGGTCGATCCTCCCGGAGAGGGCCTTGAGCGCCCGCGCCAGCCCTGAGTCGTCTCGGGGGCTGATGGTCCTGTCGTCCACGTAGACCACCCCCGGAGGCGGCTGTCCGCCGGCGATGGCATCCGCGAGAAGCGGAACGAAGTGCTGGGTGTCGTAGGTCACCAAGATCCTCCGCTCCCGCGTCGCCAGGTTCAAGACCTCTGGTTTTCCGAGGGTACCTTCCTACCCCTCGCCCGGTGCTTGCCCTCCTGGATCCGCAGGCGATCGAGCAGCGGCGATGTCGCGCCCCCTCGACGCCGCGCTTCGCCAGACGCTTCTACGGCGTTACTGGACTGGCTCGTGCGCGCACCGATAGGGCTCCCTGGCACACTGCCGTCCAGGCAAGCCCCGAATGGGCGACAGGAAACAGCCAGGGCGTAGCGAAGCGGAGCCCTGGGTGACGTGTTTCGTCAAGCGATCGGAGCCCCGAAGGGGCGACATGCGGCGGCCGTGCATGTCGCCCCTTCGGGGCTCGGTTCCCTTTGCCACCCCTGTTCCCAGGCCTTCGGCCTGGGCTGTTGCATGTCGCCCCTTCGGGGCTGTGCTTCAGAAGCGTCGGGGCCGAAGAGGCGCGCTGTCGCGAGGTTGGGCCCGTGGATCACGCGAGGTCGAAGAGGAGGACCTCGGAGGGCGAGGCGCCGACGATTTTGAGGTTCTCCTCGTCCTCGATGGCCGCACCGTCCCCCTCCCGCAGCGCAAGTCCGTTGAGTGAGATCTCGCCGCGCGCCACCTGGAGCCAGACGCCACTTCGGAGGCGAAGCGCGTGGGAGACCTCGTCGCCGCGCGCCAGGCGGGCGACCCAGACGCAGGCGTCCTGGTGGATCCGCACGGACCCCTCGCGGCCGTCCGGGGAGGCCACGAGATGGAGTTGGCCAGGTTGCGCCGCGATCGGGATCGGCTTCTGTTCGTACTCAGGGGGCAGCCCCTGTCGATCGGGGTGGATCCAGATCTGCAGGAGGTGGACGGGCTCCGTTGACGACGGGTTGTACTCGCTGTGCACGATCCCCGTCCCCGCGCTCATCCGCTGGACCTCGCCAGCGTGGACCACGGCGCCGCTCCCCAGGCTGTCACGATGGCCGAGCGAGCCGTCGAGGACCCAGGTCAGGATCTCCATGTCGCGGTGCGGATGAGACGGGAACCCCGCCCCAGGTCCTACCACGTCGTCGTTCAGGACGCGGAGCGAGCGGAAGCCCATCTGTTCGGAATCGAAGTAGTCGCCGAACGAAAACGTGTGGCGTGCGTTCAGCCACCCGACGCGCGTGCGCCCGCGCTCGTCGGCCTCGCGGATCCGAATCATCTCGTCGCCTCCTCCAGGAGTGTCCTTCCCCATCCTACCGGGACCCGTCGGGACGTGCCACCTGACGGTCCGCTGATCTCGGTCGTAGCGAGAACGGCCCTTGCCTTCGGGGAGGCCCGCGTGTAGCTTCCTCGCCTCGTCAAGGGTGGAGAACGCTGTCCTCTCCTCGGACTTGTCAGCACACGTCCGATGGGTCGAGGAGGAGCCTTGAACTCAGACCGGCCAGACGGGGTCGAAGAGGATGATGTAAGTTTGCCAAGTGTCTCCGCGGGCCACATCCTCCCGAGCGCGGTCGTGGCGCTCATCATCGCGGCGTGGGCCTTCACGGAGATGATCCCGATCTCATACTCAGTCGCGAGCACCGTGCCGGCGGCCGCGCGCGGTCAGTACCACTGGTACCACTGGCGCGATTTCCCTTCCGTGAACCTACGCGCGGTTGGCCTTGCCCTTCCGCATCTCTGGGCGCTCCTCGCTGGTGTAGCTCTGATGGGGTTCGCTGTGATGCCAAGACGGCACTGGGCGATGCTGATCTGGCCGGCCACAATCTTGCTGCTCGCGGGGCTTCACGCGGTCTACCTGTCGTCGCTCCAGGTGCTCTCCCTCGTGCACGAACTCGGAGGAGACGTATGGGCCATGTGGAAGATCATCCTTCGCGACGCCGGCGTGCTCGCCGTGACGGATCTGATCTTCCTCAGCGTCTGGTGGAGATGGAGGGTCCCCCACCGTCACTCCGCCTCGGAGGACCGGTTCCCATTGGAGCTCCCGTGCTGCCTGGGCGCGTGGCTGTGCCTATCCTGGTTCTCGTGGCTCGCCTGGACGTTTGGAGGTGAGCATCTGCGCTTCACGGTTGGTCTGTCTCATAAGCCACCCGACACGTTCGAGTGGCTCTACGCCTCGCCTCTCCCGGCGCTCGTCCTCTTCGTACTGCAGGCGAGCGAGCTTCGGCGACGTCGCGCACGCCTCATCGCGGCACGAGGAGCAGACCAACGCCGTAGGTCGATAGAATCCGATCCCGCAGCGCACGGTTCTCCGGGTCCATGAGCGTGCCGAGGGCAGTGACGGCCAGGGGTGGCCGGGCGCGATCAAACAGGGCCGCGGAGATGCGAGACGGATCGCGACGCGCTCGGTAGAGGAGCCCATCGGGGCGAGAGGGGTGCCCGTGGATTGCGCGGGACCATCGCTGCGCGATCCGGTAATCCCCCGAGCAGAGGCGCTCGTCCGCTCCTATCCTCGAAAGGCCTTCACCCGTCAGGTCGACCAGCCGGAGCCGCCGTCGAGTACGGATGCGCGCCAGCGCCCGTCCGCCCAGCTCCAGGTCCGACACGCATCGGAATCCGCGCACGGTCTTGCCGGCGCAGAACGACTGCCCAAGGGTCTCGATGAATGCGCCGTGCTCGTCTGCCGCCATGTACAGCACGCCGACCTTCCCCTTGGGGTCATCGAAGCGGAACCTGCGCCTCCGTCCAAAGTAGAGCGCCCTGAGTCCGGTCGCGTGCAACCGGTACCAGGGTCCGATCGCGGCCTGTCGGACCTCCCGGTGCATCGATCGGAGAGCGAGGGGGAGCACCATGGAGTCGAAGCCCGGCGGCGGGTCCGGGTGAGGCCCCGGAGCGGACATTATAGGGCCCCCTGCTCTCCGAACGCTTCCGCCAGCCGCACGATCTCGTCGACGCGACCTGCGCGCAGCCTCACGAGGGGAGACTCCTCGGCGAGCTCGCTGTTCGGATTGAGAAGGAAGACAGCCCTCATCCACGGGTCGTGGCCGTCGAGGGCCCTCAGGACTCTCTCCAGCCCAGGGAGCGTCCCCTGGGGGCCGAGCTGCCACGCGGGGTACGCGTGGCCGCGCCGGCCGATGGGCAGTGCGAGGAGCGTGCCGGCGCGCCGCCTCTTGTCCACGGCCTGCCGCGTGATCCCGAGGTGCCGAGCCACGGCTTCGACCGAGAGGACGCCTCCCTCGGCCTTGAGGAGACGGTCGCGCTCTTTGAACCCCTGGATCACCAGAGGGACCGTGGCGTCCCACTCGATGATGCTCGGGGCCTGGAGGGCCTTGAGCAGCACCTCCAGGTCCGACGGCGCCGCGGCCGCCTGGAGCAGCCAGCCCGGCGATTCCCTCTCCGCGAGGTCGACGAGGCCGCGCACCGCCCTCGTCAGGAAGACAGAACGCGAGGACTGCCGGCGCGCCCTCTCGAGGCGATCCACGAGGTCGTCCTTTTCCAGGCGCCGAATGGCCGACATGTTGCCTCCTTGGTTGACATCGGAAGTCTATCTCCTGATAACTACTTCGTCAACCACAACGCCAAGCACGTCCCCTGGGCTGGGGCGCGGAGCTCCTGACCTCTCCCATGTCACGCTCCAAGGAGTAGGCCTTGCCTCCGGGGAGGCCCGCGTGTAGCCTCCTCGCCTCGTCGAGGGTGGAGGGGAGCCATGTCCAGGGTCGCCATCGCCGTCCTCTTCGCCGCGGGCGCCTCCGCGGCCGAGGAGTGGGTCGAGTTCACCCAGCGCTTCCAGAAGGAGATGCAGGCCGAGGACGCCGCGGCGAGGAAGGTCTCCGTCGAGGGGATTGCCGCGTTCGACACCCCCGAGGCCGTCGATCTCGCAGGAAGGGTCTGGCAGGCACAGACGAAGCGCCTCGCCGCCATCGAGACCGAGAAGTGGAAGATCCGCGAGGAGATGGCGAAGTACCCCCTCGAAATCCGAGACTTCAAGCCGGTCAACAAGGAGTGGTGGGAGAAGCGCAAGGCCCTCGACATCGAGGCCCGCAAGGTCGAGGAGCGCGCCCGCGCAGAGCGGGAGGTCGCCCTCGCCGCCGTCGGCGTGATCGCCTCCCGCGCCACCGAGCTCGCCGTCGCCGAGGCGGTCGACCTGTTCGAGAAGTCACCCGACGACGCCCTCCGCGCCGCCATCGCCCAGGCCGCCGAGGCGGGCCCCGAGGACTGGATCGCCGCGCTCGTCGAGCGCGCCGGCGCCGACAAGGACCCCGTCGTGCGCGCCTCCGCGCTCGGCGCACTCGCCGGGCGGAAGGCCGAGGCAGCCCTCCCCGCGTTCGGGAAGGCCCTCTCGGACCCCGTCTGGCAGGTCCAACTGGGCGGCGTCCGGGGTCTCGATGTCCTCGACCTCGTGGAGGGGATCCCGCCGCTCGTCGATGCGATCGCGAGGTACGACGGGCGCCTGAAGTGGGAGGCGAACCGCGCGCTCGTCAGGCTCACCGGCGAGGACTTCCACGGCGACGCCGGACTCTGGAAGTCCTGGTGGGAGGAGAACCACGAGGCCTGGGTCCTTGCAAGGCCGCCGCGCACCGAGCGCGAGGCGAAGGCAAAGGACGAGGAGGGCGGGACGACGTTCTACGGAATCGTCGTCAAGTCGAAGCGCGTCGTGTTCCTGCTGGACCGCTCCGAGAGCATGAAGGGCCCCGCGCGCTGGAAGCCGACCGTCGAGAGCGGGAAGGGGGCCGCGCTGCCCATCAAGCCCGGCGACCGAAAGATCGACGTGGCGAAGCTGGAGCTCGCCCGCGCGATCCTCGGCCTCCCGGACGATGCGCTCTTCAACGTGGTCTTCTACAACCGCGACATGGATGTCCTCCAGCCGAAGGGGCTCGTCAAGGCGACCAAGGAGCACAAGGACGCCGCGATCAAGTTCCTCGCGGCGATCGAGCCCGAGGGGGTGACGAACACGTTCGACACGCTCGAGAAGTGCCTCGACTGGTTCGGGAAGGGGGGAGGGGACAAGAACTTCACGGAGCGCGCCGACACGTTCTTCCTGCTGTCGGACGGGTTCCCCTCCGCGGGGCAGATCGTCGACCCCGATGCCATCCGCGCGGAGTTCAAGCGGCGGAACCTCGATCGCCACGTGGTCCTGCATACGATCGGCGTCGGCGAGGACGCGGCCGACAAGTTCATGAAGGGGCTCGCGGAGGACAACGGCGGGCAATTCGTGAAACGCTAGGGCGCGTACCCCGCCTTCCGGAACCACTCCACGGCTCGGCGCAGCGAGTCCTCGATCGGCGTCTGGGGCATCCCCAGCTCACGGACCGCCTTTCCGCAGTCGAAGAACATCGGGTGGCGCGCCATCTTCGCCTGGTCCCGCGTGACTCGGGGAATGCGCTTGGGGAAGATCCCGGTGATCCCCTCCTCGAACCACGCCGTCATCGAGACGAGCACGTGCGGGACGCGGAGCCACGGAGACTTCACCCCGGAGATCCCCGCGAGCAGGTCGAAGATCTCGTTCAGCCACAGGTTCCGGTTCCCCAGGATGTACCTCTCTCCGACACGCCCCTTCTCGGCGGCCAGGATGTGCCCCACGGCCACGTCGTCCACGTCGACGAGGTTCAGCCCGGTGCGCGTGTAGCCGAACATCCGCCCCTTCAGGAAATCCACGACCATCTGCCCCGTGGGCGTCGGTTTCACGTCGTGGGGGCCCACGGGGGCGCTCGGGTTGACCACCACGACGGGGACACCCTCCCGCGCGGCGGCGAGGGCGGCCTCCTCGGCCTCGAACTTCGTCCGCTTGTACTCGCCACAGAGCTCCCCGGGGAGCGCCCGCCGAGTCTCGTCCACGGGGCGCCCATCCTCCGAGACGGCGAGCGTGCCCACCGTGGAGCAGTGGACGAAGCGCTCCACGCCCTCCCGCCTCGCCGCGGCGAGGAGCGAGGCCGTCGCCTGGACGTTGACGAGCCGGTATTCGCTCGTCGGCGCGCCCCAGAATTGGTAGAGCGCCGCGAGGTGGAAGACGCGCCGCACCCCGCGCAGCGCCGTCGTGACCGCGCGCTCGTCGGTTACGTCGCCGTGAACGACTTCGGCGCCCATCGCGACGAGCCGGTCGACCTGCTCCCCCCGCGCCGCGCCCTGCACCCCGTCGCGCACCAGGATCCGGACCGGGCCGCCCGCCTCGCGGAGCTTCCGCGCGACCGCGCCTCCGATGAATCCCGTCGCTCCGGTCACCAGGTCCATGCCCGCGCTCCTGTCCCTAGGGCGCACACCCTACTCGAATGCGGCCCTCCCCTCAAGCAGAGCGGGCCACCTGAGAACTTCCTCATGTCCGGGCAGGGGGAGTTGACTCCGGATCCCCGGTCTGGTACTTTTTCCGCCCCTTGGGATTGGGAGTTGCGGGACGCCGGAGATGCCCGCGTTGGGGTGCCAAGTTAAGTCCGCGTTAAGGCTGGCTTTAACGACGGCGGGAGTCCTCCTCCTGCTCGTCTCCGCCCCCGCCTTGGCCTTCGACCTCGGCGGCGACGTCGAGTTCTATCCCTTCCCCACCTACAAGGACTCCCGCAACGAGGGGAGCACGTACGGCGGCGTCCTCGTCTTCCTCGTCGTCAACGAGAAGCACGAGATCGAGCACGTCATCGCCCCGCTCGTCCAGTACAACGACTTCACCGGGATGGCCGGCGGACTCCTCGCGTTCGGTTATCCGACGAAGGACCAGGAGTACAAGGTCGTCCTCGGCTGGTCCCAGGAGATCGACCGCGAGGTCCGCCTCTCCTACAGCAACCGCCGGTGGTGGGACGGGAAGTACGACATCGGGCTCAAGACCGAGTACTCCCAGGCGGGGCAGGAGCGGTTCTTCGGCCTGGGGCCCTCGACGGAGGAGGCGGACGAGACGAACTTCGCCATTGAGGAGACGAAGGCCGACGGGCGCTTCGGGCTCAACCTCACTGAGCACCTGACGGTCGGCGTCGGCGCGCGGTATCGCGACGTGGACATCTTCGAGGGGACCGTCAGCTCCGTCCCGTTCGTCCGCGACAGCTTCCCGGACGTGACGGGGGTCGACGGGGCGTCGGTCATGGGCGGGCGGATCTACCTGACGTTCGACACGCGCGACAGCTCGCAGACCCCGACGGAAGGCACCTCCGTGGGGATCGAGGCCGAGGAGGTCGGGGGGCTCTCGGGCGACACGCCGGACGGCTACCAGAGGTACGAGGTCGAGGGGAAGCAGCTCTTCCCATTCGGCGAGGATCGACGGTACGTCCTGGTGCTCCGCGGCAAGGCGGAGTTCATGTCGGGGCCGCAGGGGCCGTTCTGGGACCAGACGTCGCTCGGAGGGGAGAAGAGCCTGCGGGCCTTCGGCAGCGAGCGATGGACCGACCGCCACGGCTGGGTGGCGAACGTCGAGCAGCGAATCCGGATCTACTCCTTCGAGCTGTTCGACTACCCGCTCGAGCTCGAGGCGGCGCCGTTCGTCGACGTCGGATCGGTCTTCGGCGAGGGGGGCGCGTTCGACAACGTGCAGGTGAACCCCGGCGTCGCCCTCCGCCTCCTCTCCCGCCCGAACATCGTCGGCGGGATGAGCGCCTCCTGGGGCGAGGACGGCTTCCTCGTCGTCGGCGGCTTCAGCTTCCCCTTCTGACGAGCCGTCCCTCCCCGTCCAGCTCGAAGCGGCGGCCCCGCCAGACGACCGTGCGGCCGCCCCAGGCGAGGAGCCAAACGACGGTCGAGAGGAGCTCCTGCACGGGTGAGAGGAGCGCCGCGGCGACGACCTTTCCCTCGCACCCCTGCGCGAGGGCGTTCACGACTCCCGTCAGGATGCGCGCGCCGAACGTCGCGGCGACGGCGCCCAGCGCCCACGGGCTGGCGGGCTCGACGGCGGCCGCGATGAGCGCGGACGGGATCGGTCGCGAGAGGGCCGAGAAGAGGTGCCCCGCGGGGTTGCAGACGCGGATCGTGCGGGCCCAGCGGACCTGGTGGAGGAGGAACTCACGGAGGCCGAGGGGCGAGGACCACAGCTCGACGAACGCCGGGGCGAGCCGGACCTTCCACCCCGCCGCCGCGATCCGGGCCCCGAGCTGGAAGTCGTCCGCGAGGTGGTCCCGGATCGCCGCGAAGCCGCCGATCGCGTCGAGCGCCTCACGACGGAGCGCGATCGTCGCCCCCAGCGCAAAGCGTACGGGCCCGAGCATCGCCGCGAGAAAGACGCTCGGGATGAACTCGATGCCGATCCAGGCCCCCTCGAGGACCGCCCCGGGCGTCGAAAGGCCGGTCGCGCGGTACGGGCAGCTCACGAGGCCGACCTTGGGGTCGTCGAACGCGGCGAGCGCGCGGCGGGCGAGGTCGGGCTCCACGCGGACGTCGCTGTCGGCCAGCAGGAGGAGCGGGTGCTTCGCGAGGGGCAGGATCCCCGCGAGGTTGTTCACCTTCTCGTTCGCGCCGGGCTGCTCGCGGACGACCTCCGCGCGGGCGTCCGCTTGCCTCGAGCAGGACTCGCGTACGATCGGAAGCGCGGGGTCCAGCTCCTCGGCGCAGCCGAAGAGGGCCTGCACGTCGCCCCCGTCGAGCCTCGCGAAGGTCTCCAGGTTCGCGGCGAGGTCCCGATCGGCCCCTCGGAAGGCCCTGAGCAGCGTGACGGGCGGGTGGGACGCGGGCGCGGGCCGTCGCGTCCGGGCGCAGAACGCAACCGTGGCGGCGCAGGCGAGGAGGTAGAAGACCACCCCAAGCGCGGCCAGGACGAGGAACGGGAGGGCCACTAGCAGTTCGCGGCGCTGGCGCCTGCGCGGCGGCGGAGCATGAACTTCACGAACTCGACGCCTTCGCGGAGCTTCCGGTTCCGCTCGTCGGGGTCCTTGAGCATCCGCCCCACGATCCGCTTGATGCACGGGCCGCGGAAGTAGAAGCGGCGGTAGAACAGCTCCATCGCGTCGAAGATCTCCCGGCTCGTCACGTCCGGGTAGCTGACGTTGCACGTCTGGTAGCCGTGCTCGCTCACCAGGCTCTCCGCGGTCATGTACCCGTTCTTGATGACGTGGTCGTAGAACTTCGTCCCCGGGTAGGGCGACGCGAGCGAGACCTGGATCGTGTCGATGTCCAGCTCGCAGGCGAACCGCATCGACTCCTCGAGCGTCTCCCTCGTCTCGCCCGGGAGGCCCACGATGAACGTCCCGTGGACGAGGATTCCGAGCTTGCGGCAGTTCCGCGCGAACTCGTACGCCTGCTGGACCGTCGCCCCCTTCTGGATGTTCTTCAGGATCTGGTTCGACCCGCTCTCGAACCCCGCGACGAGGACGCGGCACCCCGCCTCCGCCATGTCCTTGAGCGTGTCGTACCCCACCGTGACCTTCGAGTTGCACCCCCACGGCTTCCCGAACCGTGCGAGCTTCCGCGAGATCTCGCGGGCGCGCGGCTGGTGTTCGGTGAAGGTGTCGTCGTCGAAGAAGTACTGCCTCATCTTCGGCCAGTACTTGATGATCTTCCCGACCTCCTCCACGACGTTGTCGGCGGTCCGGACGCGGTAGCGGTTCCCGCTGAAGGTCTGAGGCCAGAGGCAGAACGTGCACTGGCTGCCGCAGCCGCGCCCGGTGTAGACGCTGACGTACGGGTTCAGCATCCACGGGATCTCGTAGTGCTCCAGCTTGAGGTCCCGCTTGTACACGTCCGCGGCGAACGGCAGCGAGTCGAGGTCCTTGAGCTCGGGGCCGAGCGGGTTCGTGACGGTCTCGCCGTCCTCCCGCCTCCAGGTCACGCTCGGGATCTCGGAGAGCGGCCGTCCCTTGGCAAAGTCCGGGATGGCGTAGTCGAACTCCTTGCGCACGACGAAGTCGATGGCCGTGGAGGCCTGGAGGGTCTCCCTGGGCAGGACCGTCGGGTGCGGGCCGACGAACGTCACCTTCATCGACGGCTTCTCGCGCCTCAGCCGCTCCGCCGTCGCGATGTCGTTCTTGAGCGAGGGGGTGCTCGTGTAGAAGACCGTCAGGTCGAAGTTGCGGGCGATGTCGAGCGTCTGCTTGACGCCCAGGTTCGCCGCGGGGGCATCCAGGAGGAGGGAATCGGGCAGGATCCCCGCCGGATAGGCGAGCCAGGTCGGGTACCAGAACGAGCGGACCTCGCGCTGGGCCTGGTAGCGGGATCCCGCGCCCCCGTCGAAGTCTTTGAAGCTCGGGGGGTTGAGGAACAGGACCTTCATAGGACACCCTCTGGGACGTTCCGAAGCCTGGAAATGTACGGGCCGCCGTCCGACCTGTCAATCGGATTTGGGGGCCCGAGGGGGAATCGGGTAGAATGCCCGCCCGACTTGGGGGGAAATGTGGGGACCGATCGAATCCTGATCGTGAACGGAGACGACCTCGGCCTCTCTCTGGAGGTGAACGAGGGGATCGAGCGGGCCCACCGCGAGGGGGTCCTGACGAGCGCGAGCCTCCTGGTGAACGGCCCCGCGTTCGAGGACGCCGTCGAGAGGGCGCGGAGGCTCCCCCGCCTCGGCGTCGGCCTCCACCTCGCCCTCGTCGAGACGCCTCCGACGCTCCCGGCGTCGGAGTGGGACGGCGCCCTGGAGCCCGACGGCCGCTTCCCGTTCAACCCCGCGAAGGCGGGCCTCCGGTACTGGTTCCGTCGGGGCCTGCGCGACACCCTCGGCCGCGAGGTCCGTGCCCAGCTCGATCGGTTCCGCGCGACGGGCCTGACGTGCACGCACATCGACGGGCACATGAACCTCCAGGTGCACCCCGTCGTGCGCGAGGCGGTCCTCGCCGTCGCGAAGGAGTCCGGCGTGCGCTGGGTGCGGGCGCCGTGGGACGACCTCGGCCTGACGCTGCGGATCGACGCCTCGGGGCTGCCGCTCAAGGTCCTCCACGCGGCGTTCTTCCGTCCGCTCTCGGCGCGCGTCCGACGGCGAGCCGCGGAGGTCGGCGTCCGGACGTGCGACGGGGTCCACGGGGTCTACCAGAGCGGGCGGATCGACGCGCGCTTCCTCTGCGAGCTCTTCCGGAGGCTCGGTCCGGGTGTTCGGGAACTGTACGCGCACCCGCGCCTCGACGCAACGGGTCCGAACGCCGACCTGGCGGCCCTCTCGTCGCCCAGCGTGCGCGCGGCGGCGGAGGAGGCGGGGTTCCGCCTGGCCCATTTCGGCGAGGTGGCGTAACCCGAGCCCTCGCCTCGTGTATTCCCTGGCACCCCTGACCGAGGAGGACGCCCATGCCCCAACCTACGCCCGCGAAGCCGCCGATGTCTCCACGAAAGAAGCGCCTGATTGGCTGCCTGGGCTGCTTCGGCCTGGCGGCCCTCCTGACGCTCCTCACCGTGGTCATCATCCTGGCCTGGATCAAGAAGGTGACGGTCCCGGCCGGCGGCGAGGCGCTTCTCGGGCCCGACACGGTCGCGATCGTCGTCGTCGCCCCCGACGGGGCGGACGCCGGCGTGACCGCGTTCATGCGCGCCCTGGGTCAGCAGATCGACCGCGACCGCCCCGAGGCGATTTCGAAGGAAATCCGCGAGCAGATGAAGCGCATGGACAAGGGAGATGCGAGCGAGATCCTCCTCTCCTGCCTGCCGCTGACGTGGGCGATGGCCTCGACGAACGGGCCGCTCAAGGACGAGGCCTGCCCGGTCGTGCTGCTCAGCCTCTCCCACTGGTCGAACCCGGTCCGCCTGATGGGGGAGAAGGAGGCGGAGGGGAAGGCGACCACGAGCGTGCCCCACGCCGGGACGAAAATCCACACCTGGGCGAAGGGGGACGAGACGGAGGGGATCGCCTTCCTCGACAACCACATCGTCCGCGGCCCCGATGCGAAGTCGATCGGGGCGGCGCTGGACGGCCTGACCTCCGGCAAGGGGGCCACGGGGTTCGTCCAGGAGCTGCGCGATCGGCTGACGCCGAAGCCTCACGCCTGGGGGCTGCTCGTGAACCAGGGTGAGGCCGCCATGCGCGACTTCGGCTTCCTCGCGGGGCTTCCGATGAGCAGCGCGGAGGTGTTGGGGATCGCCTGGGAGATCAACGTGAAGGGCGCCGAGGAGGCCCGCGGGCGCTTCCACGTGAAGGCGCGCGACAAGGGGGTGGCGGAGACGCTCGACCGGGCCCTCGCGCAGCGGTCGGAGGAGGTGCGCTACGGGCTCAAGCAGGAGCACGACATCGAGGCGACCTTCACGCAGCGGGTCGAGGGGCAGTGGGTGGTGATCGACTTCGAGGTGAAGGATTTGGCGAGGCGGATCATCAAGGCGATGACGGAGTAGCAATGGTCAAGACTCAATGAGCAATTTTCAACGAATGACCAAATGCCAAGACTCAACGGTCAGAAGCGGCACGGTTGAGTCCTGGCATTTGATCATTCGTTGAGAATTGCTCATTGAGTCTTGACCATTTTCAACGTGGCAGCCGTCGGTCGATCGTCGCCCGCTGCACCACAACCTCTCCCTTCTTCTCCGGGATCGGCACCCCCTCGTCCGAGAGCGCGTGCAGCACCTCGGCCTCCATGCACGTCCACGGCTCCGGCCCGGTGTACTCGCCGGTGTTGGAGTAGACCACGCCGGAGCTGCGGCGGCACCAGGCGCGGTGGGGGCAGGGCTTGCAGGTCTTGAAGTCGTCGAGGGCGAGGGCGCGGATCCGGTTCAGCTCCGGCGACGTCCTCCAGATCTCGCCGAACGGCTTCTCCCGGAGGTTCCCCGAGGGAACCGGCGCGCCGATGCAGGGGAAGACGGTCCCCGTCGACGAGATCCCGCACACCGACCTCGCGCAGGCGCACTGAGGGGCCTGGGAGAGGTCGCTCTTCGGCTCGCGGCGGATCTCGGCGAGAGGGCCGCGGTAGAGGGCCTCGACCTGGTCGCGGCCGAGGCGGAAGCGGAGCGGGTCCATCTTGCCGTCGTAGCGCCCCGTCAGGTAGGGGTCGATCCCGCACTCGACGTCCATCTCCTCGGCGATCCGCTTCATCCCCTCGACCTCGTGCGCGTCGTGCGTCCCGAGCGAGAAGGAGAGGTGGGTGCGCAGGCCCGCGGCCTTCACCGCGCGGGCCCCCGCGACAGACTTCACGAACGACCCGGGCGAGAGGGTGAAGCGGTCGTGCGTCTCGGGAGTCGCGCCGTGGAGGCTCACGTCGACTCCGGTCGCCCCGAGCCGGGCAAGCCGCTCGGCCACGCGCTGCGTGACCGTGGTCCCGTTCGACTTCACGATGACCGACATGTGGTTGCGGACGGCGTGGCGCACGAACGAGAAGATCGAGGGGTGGAGGAGGGCCTCGCCCCCCGAGAGGCCCACGTACAGGCACCCCTCGGCGCGGAGTTCGTCGAGGAGGCGGTGGACCTCGTCGTCCGTCAGCTCCTTCCCGACGAGGGCGCGCGGGTAGGGGGTCTCCCGGTCGAAGTTGTAGCAGTGCGCGCACCGGATGTTGCAGCGCAGGGACAGCTCGATCGTCGCCGAGAGGGGAATGCAGCGGTCGATGGCCCGGTGCTTGAGGGCCTCGACGATGGGGACCGGCAGGTCCAACTTCGTGGTGGCGGCGTCCGTCATGGTGGGCGATGAGGGACTTGAACCCCCGACCTCTTGGGTGTGATCCAAGCGCTCTAGCCAGCTGAGCTAATCGCCCGACTGACCGCCCATGATAGGGGGCGCGGGCGGGGCCCTTCAAGCGATTCCTTGCGGGCGCAATTGGTTGACTTCCCCGGGGGGCGGGCTAGAATCGGCCCGACCGTAAATTACGATTCGTCTTTTGCACCTTGAGGAGGGCGCCATGGCTGACCCGATGGTCGGTGGGAAAGAGTACGCGACGGTGATCGGTCCCGATGCGATGTTCAAGGGGGACCTCTCCTTCGACAGCGGCGTGCGCGTCGACGGGAAGTTCGAGGGGAAGCTCTCCACCAAGGGCAAGCTCCACGTCGGCAAGGGCGCCGAGATCAAGGCCGAGGTCTGCGTCGGCAACGTGACCGTCGAGGGGTGCGTGAAGGGAAACATCTCCGCCGTCGAGAAGTGCGAGGTCTCCGCCACCGCGCAGGTCTTCGGCGACATCCGCGCCCCACGCCTCACCGTCGCCGAGGGGGCCACGCTCGTCGGAAACATGAACATCACCCCCGACGCCGCGAAGGACATGCACAAGGGGTTGAAGGTCGAGGAGAAGGACCTGGCCGCAGCCAAGGTCAGGTAGGATCCCTCCTCCCAGTCGATCGCCGCAGGGGTGCGCCGGCCTGACTTCCGGGCACCCTTGCGCGAGGCCCTCCCCGAGGGTCCCATGGCCCCCCCCGCGAAACGTGACCAGCGCACCGTCTTCTGCCCGAAGTGCGACGGCGTCCTCGCCGTGGGCGCCCGCGCGCAGACCGTCGTCTGCCGCCACTGCAACCGCACCATCGACGTCCAGGACTACACGATCGACCAGTACCTCGCCCGCAAGACCTTCGAGACCTCCGGCGACGTCGTGGTCGAGAAGAAGGGGACCATCCGGGCCGACGTCAAGGCCCGCCGCGTCACCGTGCGCGGCAAGGTCTACGGCCGCGTCGTGGCACGCGACGGAATCGACCTCGGCATCGGTGCCACCATCGAGGGGGACATCGAGGCCCCGCTCTTCCACATGGGCGAGGGGGCTGTCTACGTCGGCCACTGCGACGTCCATCCCCGCCCACCCGAGCCCGCCATCGACCCTGCCTAGCGCCCCGCGTTCGTCACCAGGTCCTCCTGCCAGGACCGCACGGGCAGGCGGAAGTCCGTCACCAGGGAACGGGTCAGGCCCCCGTCGTAGGTGATGTGGACGCTTCCGCCGAACTGCGAGAGGAGCGGGTTCAACGCGTGGGGGTTGAGCGAGTCGGCCGTATTCTTCGCGGACTCAGCGACGATCCGCCCCGTGAACGTGATGTTCCCGTCGAACCGGATCTGCTCGTGCGCCAGGACGAGGCCCTCCATCAGCGCGCCCGTCCCCGTCCCATGCGCATAGATGTCCTCGCCGGCCACGAGCAACTCGGTGTCGTTGTAGTAGGGCCGCAGGTACGGGTTGCCGTCCATCCCGATGCTCCCCTCGGCAACAAGCGTCACCGCCCAGGGGTCGGTCGCTGTCCCGCCCTGCGTGAAGAAGAAGTCCCCCTCGATGTAGTACATCCCGTCCACCCACCCGCTCGACTCGGTTCGCCACCCCGTGCGGGCGGTCCACGTGAACCCGTTGTACGACGCGCTGACCCCGCGTGCGACCGCGTCAAAGTCGAAGAGCTGCATGCCCGTCGCCCCCTCGATGACGCGACCGTCCGCGGTCAGGATCCAGTTCGCGTCCGGACGATAGGCCGCGGGGTCCACGGGCGCGATCGGCCGGAGCGGCCGGTCCGCCTGGAACTGCCCCCCGACCGAGACCGTGGCGCCGATCTGCGTCGCCGTCGCGCTGGCCGTGGCCGTCTGCGAGATCTCCGCGTCTCCCTGGAGCGTCAGGTCCTCGTTCGTGTGCACGCTCCCGAGCGTCCCGTCGGTCACCTGGCTCCCCGAGATGTCCAGATCGCCTCCCGTGAGGATCGCGAAGTTCGAGGTCGGGTCGTGCACCTCGAGCGTGACGATGCACCGGATGACGTGGCCTTCCCCGTCCTCCCCCTGCCTCGGGCCGTACCCGACCGCCTCCAGGAGGACCGTGTTGTCCGAGTCTGCCGTGAAGAGGCCGTCGCCGTCGTCGTTATCGGAGACGCGGACGGTATAGCTCCCGTCGGGCGTGGGGACGCCGTCGGCCCAGGAGGGTGTGCTGGAGTCCGAGTCCAGCACGGCGTCCCACGCGGCGGTCGGGTCGACGGCCTGGGGGTCGACGAGGGCGAGAAGGGCGACCCTCACATGGTCGATCCCCGCCTCGGCCGCAAGCCGCGCCCGCCCGCGCTCCTCATCCCTCACGACACGGTCTGACTGCGCGCCGGCGACCACGAGATAGGCCCCTGCCATTCCCATGACGACGACGACCAGGACGACGGCGATGAGCAGGATGCTGCCGCGATCCGAACGGCGATGTGCGAACATGGCGCACCTCCTGTAAGGGCCTCAGGGGGACGCCATTCCTTGGTAAGGAACTCGGCAGACCTTTCAGCGTTCGGGCGTGATGGAAATTCCCCTAAGCAGAAGCGGCGGGCTTTCGCCCGCCGCCGTCGAACTCCGATTCGTCCCAGCGCCTACTGGGGGGTGTAGGTCGTCGTCCCGCCGGTGTCGAGCGTGTTCAGCACCTGGCTGTCGTTGCCCAGCGTCTGGATATCGCTGTTCGACGGTACGTCCTCCTGCCAGGAGCGCACGGGCAGGCGGTACTCGGAGATCAGCGACCTCGGCATGTAGCCGTTGTACGTCACGTGCACGCTGCCGCCGAAGTCCGAGCCCAGCGGGTCGGAATTGATATCGACCTGGGAACCGTCGACGTTCACGCCCGACTCCGCGACGATCCGTCCGGAGAAGGTGATGTTCCCGTCGAGGGAGACCTGCTCGTGGGCCAGGATGAGCCCCTCGACCACGGAGTTCGAGCCCGTGCCGCGCATGTAGACGTCCTCGCCCGCCACGAAGAGCTCGGAGTCGTTGAAGAAGGGGTTCAGGTACGGGTTCCCCTGCGTCGAGATGCTCCCCTCCGCGACGATCGTCACGTCCCAGGGCGCGTCAGCAGTCCCACCGTGGTTGAACGTGATGTCGCCCTCGACGTAGTACATGCCATCCACCCAGCCGCTCGTTTCGGTCGACCAACCGTTGGTCGAGCTCCAGGTGAATCCGTTGTAGGAGAGCGACTGATTGCCGCCACCGTTGTCCGCGGGGGGACCGGTCGTCCCATCGCTTCCGCCGCTGTTGCCCGGGCTGGTCGTGGTGGAACCGTCGCCCGTGGTCGTCGTGGTTGTCGTGCCGCCGGTGGTGGTCGAGCCGTCGCCTGTGGTCGTGGTGGTCGAGCCGTCGCCTGTGGTCGTGGTGGTCGAGCCGTCGCCCGTGGTCGTCGTGTCCGTCTGGCCCGGGGGCGTCCCGCCGCTCACGCCGCCGCCCGAGTTTCCGTAGCCGTTGTTCGAGTTGCGGTCGTTCGGCATGCCGAATCCCGAGCCGTACAGCGTCATCCGCCCGTCGGGCAGCACCGCCACGCGGCGGTCTCCGCGCGCGGACGGCAGGCTCGAAACCGTGGGCGTGAAGTTGAACAGCTCCACGCCCGTCGTCCCGTCCAGGACTCGCCCGTCCGAGGTCAGGATGAAGTTCGCGTACGGGCGGTAATCCGCCGGCACCACAGGCGCGATCGGGACGATCGCCTCGTTCGCCAGCAGGTCGTCTCCGACCGTCGCGGCGTCGCCTACGACCGTGGTCGTGCCGCTCGCCGTAGCGTCGTGGGCGATGCTGGCGCTGCCCTGAAGGGTCAGGTTCGCGTTCGTGTGGACGTTCCCCAGCGACCCGTCGACGATCTCGTTTCCGAAGATCTCCAGGTTTCCGCCCGTGATGATCGCGAAGTTGTCGGTCGGGTCGTTCACCTCGAGCACGACGATGCAGCGGATCACGTGCGCAGTCCCCCTCGCGCCCTGCTTCGTCCCGTACCCGACGGCCTCCATGAGGACCGTGCCGTCCAGGTCGTCGAGGAGGTTCCCGTCGCCGTCGTCATTGTCGAGCAGACGGACCGTGTAGCTCCCCTCGGTGGTCTCGACGCTGTCGGCCCAATCGGGCGTGCCGCCGCTCGTCGCGAGGACCGAGTCCCACTGCGAGGCGGGGTCGGCGCTGTCGGTGTCGACCAGCGAGAGGAGGTACGTCCTCATGTGGTCGATCCCGTCCTCGGCCGCCGTCCGCGCGCGGTCCGACTCGACCTGCTCCGAGACGCGATGCGATTGGACGTTGGAGATGACCAGGTAAGACCCCGCCATCCCCATGATGACGACGACGAGGACGATGGCGATAATCAGAATGCTACCGCCGTCAGTGCGACGAAGAGCGAGCATACATACCTCCTGCCAGGACGCCAGGACGGGGAGTCCCCGGTCGTCCCCTCTCAAATCGACCCGTAGAGTATAACACGGAATGGTTTGGGGAACGCCAGCCCTTTTCCGGGGCAGTCGCGCGAATCGAGATGTTGCAAGTCACCAAGGTTGCGCTAGTTGCATCCGGACAGCCGGAATTGCGCCCCACGGGGGTGTTCACGGACCGCCGCCGTCCTCGACCTACCATGGTAGATCGGTCTGATTCCTTCCCCTCTTGAGGCCAGTCCTCTATCATTGCGCCCCTCGCTGACAGACCGATTTCAGTGAACCCTGCCAGGATCCTACGGATTCCATCGGAAAAGCTCCCGCGGAGGTCCCCGTGGCCGAACAACCGAAGCTGACCAAGGCCGACAACGTCTCCGACTGGTACCTCTCCGTCGTGCAGCGCGCGGAGCTGGCCGACTACGCCCCGGTGAAGGGGTGCATGGTCATCCGCCCGTACGGCTACGCGATCTGGGAGAACATCCAGCGCGCCTTCGACCCGAGGATCAAGGCCTCCGGCGCCCAGGCCGCCTATTTCCCGCTCTTCATCCCGCAGAGCTTCTTCGCCCGCGAGAAGGAGTTCGCGGAGGGGTTCGCCCCGGAGTGCGCCGTCGTCACGCACGGGGGAGGCGAACAGCTCGAGGAGCCGCTCTACGTCCGCCCGACCTCCGAGACGATCATGTACCACATGTTCGCCAAGTGGGTGCAGTCGTGGCGCGACCTCCCGCTCAAGGTGAACCAGTGGTGCAACGTCGTGCGCTGGGAGAAGCGCACCTTCCCGTTCCTCCGTACCCTCGAGTTCCTCTGGCAGGAGGGTCACACGGCGCACGCCACGAAGGCGGAGTGCGAGGAGGAGGTCCTGCGCGCCCTGCGCGCCTACGAGGACTTCTTCCTGAACGACGTCGCGCTTCCGGTCCAGGTCGGCCGCAAGTCGGACGGCGAGAAGTTCGCCGGCGCGGTCTACACGCTGGCGTGCGAGGCGCTCATGCCGGACGGCAAGGCCCTCCAGAGCGCGACCTCGCACATGCTCGGGCAGAACTTCTCGGCCGCGAGCGCCTTCAACATCGCCTTCCAGGACCAGGCGAAGACCACGCAGTACGCCTGGCAGACCTCTTGGGGGATGTCGACGCGCGTCATCGGGGGCCTCATCATGGCCCACGGAGACGACCAGGGGCTCATCCTGCCGCCGCGGATCGCGCCGATCCAGGCGGTCATCGTGCCGATCTGGAAGAACACGGACGAGCAGGCGAAGGTCGTCGAGGCCGTCGAGCGGATCCGCCGCCGCTTCGACGAGGCCGGGATCCGCGTCCACGCCGACCTCCGCGAGCAGTACAACCCGGGGTGGAAGTTCAACGAGTGGGAGCTGCGCGGCGTGCCGGTCCGCGTCGAGGTGGGTCCGAAGGACG
Organism: uncultured Planctomycetia bacterium; assembly: GCA_964649705.1. Classification (GTDB taxonomy): domain Bacteria; phylum Planctomycetota; class MHYJ01; order WSZJ01; family CAZYRM01; genus CAZYRM01. Next base: position 8,720 of record CAZYRM010000021.1, on the reverse strand, counting down.
TCGCGAAGGCCCAGGCGGTCCTCGCGCGCCGCGACGTGCGCGCGAAGGAGTTCCTCCCGGAGGACGGGCTCGTCGCGCGCGCGAAGGCGCTCCTCGACGAGGTCCAGAAGGCGCTCTTCCAGCGCGCGCTCGACTACCGCGAGAGCCACACCTACGAGGCGAAGACGCTCGCGGAGTTCGCGGACATCGTGGAGAACCGCCGCGGCTTCATCGACGCCGCGTGGTGCGGGAAGCGGGAGTGCGAGGTCCGCGTCAAGGAGGAGACGAAGGCGACGACCCGCTGCATCCCGCTCGACGACAAGGGGGGTCAGGGTCCGTGCTTCGTCTGCGGCGAGCCGTCCACGTGCCGCCCGGTGTGGGCCCGGGCGTACTAAACGACCGTGCGGGATTCTCCGGCAACGCTCCCCTTCCCGTTCCCCTTCCCTTTCCCTGCGTCTGTCAAGCGCTGGGAAGGGGAAGGGGAATGGGAAGGGGAAGGGAGCCAGGATCGGACTCGCGGATCCACGCTGGACTGATCCCTAATCGAACGACCCCGGGTCGACGACGACGCCGTTGTCCTCGAGGAGCTTGCCGGTGGCCTTCTGGAGGCGCAGGAGCGCCTTCCGGTGGTCGACGAAGGCCTGCGTCTCCCGCTGCTCGGCGTTCACGAGGTCCTCCTGGAACTGGAGGACCTGGAAGCTCGTGGAGACGCCCAGCTCGTACCGCTTCTGCTCCGCCTCGAGCTGCTTCGTCGCGAGCTCAGTCGACTTCTTCGCCGCCTGGATCCGCTTCGCTGTGGTTGAGATCCCCCTCACGCCCTCGCGCACCTCGGCGACGATCACCTGCTCCAGCGACTTCATCGTGAGGGCGAGCCTCCGCCGCTCGACCTCGGCCTTCTTCAGCTCCCCGCGCGCCGTGTGGTTCCCGAGCGGGTACTCGAGCGAGAGCGTCACGCTCCACACCTCGGGTTGGTCCTGCCTCAGCTCGTCGAACGCGGCGTTCGTGTCGTTGCCGAGCCCCGTCTGTCGGTAGAGCCCCTCCACGTTGACGAGGGGGAGGAGGTCGTTCTCCTTCTGGTCGATCGTGATCTCCTGCGCGCCGACCTGCTTGGAGAGCGCCGTGTAGTCCGGGCGGCGATCGAGCGCCTCGCGGATCGCCTCCTCCGTGTTCGGCGCAGGCCCGCCGACGACCAGCTCGTCCGTCGGCACGACCCGTGCGTCCCACTCCGTGGCGTCGCGCCAGGTCGGGCGGATCAGGCGCTTGAGCACGTCCTCCGCGTCCTCGATCGCCTTCTGCGCGGTGATGATCCCCTCCTGCTGGGAGGCGACCTGCGCCTCGGCCTGCAGCTCCTCGATGGGCGGCAGGGTTCCGACGCGCACCTTCTGGCGGTTCACCTCGAGGAGGGTCTCCGCGAGCTTGAGCGACTTCTGGCGGACCTCCCGCTGCTTGATGGCGTTGACGAGGTCGTAGTAGGCGTTCTCGACCTGGAAGACGATCTCGGTGAGGTCGGTCCGGAACTTGTCGAGGGCGATCCCCTGGCTCGCGCGCGCGAGGCGGATCGCGGCGAGGTTCGCGACCGTGCCGAAGCCGCGGAGGAGCGGCTGGGACACCCGCGCGATCGGGCGGACCTCCCACGCCGGGTTGATCAGCGCGAACGAGTTGTTCGACCGGGTCCGGTCCAGCTCCATCCCGACGTCGTACTGCAGCCCCGTCCAGAGGATCCGCTGGCGCACCCCCGCCGCGCTCTGGAACTGGTGGGACTCGCTCAGGCCCACCCCTGAGATCCCCGACAGCGCATTGCCGACGGGCACCTGGGAGTCCGTGTACGTCCCGCGCAGGTAGGGCGTCGGGTCGAAGGGGCCCCACGCCGCCTGGAGGTCCGCGTCCGCCGTCCGGGTCTGCTGGACGCTCACCTTGGCGTCGAGGTTGTTGGCGACGGCCAGCGCGATGCACTCCTTGACCGACAGACGCAGCGTCGGCGGCTCAGGCTCGGCCGGGGGCGCGTCCGCGGGGGGCTGCTCCGCCTCGTCGTTCGGGGGCGTGGTCTCGTCGACCCCGGGCGCCCACTCCTCGTCGGGCGGAGGGGGAGGCGGCAGCTCGCCCTCGACCGGGGGCGCGTCGTCCGCGAAGGCGAAGGCCGCCGCAAGGAGGAGGATCCCCCCCGCCGTGTGTCCGAGAGCTCGCCGGTACGTTTGTCCCTGCATCCCCATCCCCACTACTATCGGCAAGATCCGTCCTGAGGTCAAGCGTTCAAGCCACGCAACGGAATGGCCGATGATCCTGGTGAGACGCCGGAGTAGGGGGACAGGGAAAGTGAGAGGGACCGTCGTCGCGCTCCTGCTGTTCGCGCTCCCGACCGGCGCGTTCGCCGAAGAGGAGTTCGACCCCGACATGAAGATGGGGCTCCTCCTCGGGGTCTCCACGGGCCAGTTCGACACCGACCTCGGCTGGAGCGCCCTCGCGATCCTCGACCTGACCGTCATCCCGCCCGAGGAGCTCTCCGGCTGCCGCCTGATGGGGGAGCTGGCGATCGGCTACCACCACAACTCCGACAACCTCGACGTCGTGACGAGCGCCATCCTGGGCCCGGACACGGACGTCGACCTGCAGAGCCGCACGTTCCACTCGATGTTCGGCTTCAAGGTCGTCTTCGAGCAGGTGTCTCCCTCGTTCCAGCCCTTCCTCGTCGCGGGGCCCGCCTACTACGCGCAGGAGGTGGAACTCTCGAACGGCCGCACGCTCGGCCAGGCGCCGAACGCCCCGGAGCTCGACAACCGCGGCATCCCGTACGGCTGGGGGTCGGACGAGTGGGGAGGCCAGGTCGGCGCGGGCGTGCACATCCCGATCTCGAAGCGGGTCGAGCTGGCGATCGACGCGCGGTACCACTTCGTCACCGACGAGAACAACGACTTCGCGACGTTCGTCGCGGGGTTCGACTTCCGCTTCTAGACGCCGTCCGGCGCGCCGCGTATCATCCGCGCCATGGCCGCCCCGAAGGTCTACCTCACGAAGAAGCAGCGCGCCGTCGTCGACTTCGTCGAGCAGTACGGCGCGGAGAAGGGAGAGGCGCCCACCCTCCGCGAGATCGCCGAGCAGTTCGGGATCAGCAAGGTCTCGGTCCTCCAGCACCTCCGCGCGCTCGAGAAGAAGAAGGTCCTCAAGCGGATGCCCTACGCGGCGCGGTCGATCGACGTCCGCCCGGAGTACGTCACGCGGGCGCGCCTGCCGCGCTTCGAGGTCCCCTGCGTCGGGACGATCTCCGCGGGCGCCCCGATGGACCCGTTCCCCTCGCCGCAGGGATTCGACGTCGCCTCGCTCTTCGAGACCCGCAAGGAGTGCGTCCTCCTCCGCGCGAAGGGCGACTCGATGAAGGAGGACGCGATTCGCGACGGCGACTACGTCATCGTCGAGCGCCGCGACTGGGCCAAGGACGGCGAGATCGTCGTAGCCGTGCTCCCCACGGGCGAGGCGACACTCAAGCGGATGTTCCGCGAGGAGGGGGGCGTCCGCCTCCAGCCCTCGAACCCCGACGTCGAGCCGCTGCGCGTCCCGTCCGTGAAGGTCTACGGCGTCGTGATCGGGCTCCTCCGCCGGTGCGCGACGTGATGCGATGCGCCTCGTCCTCCATGCCGACGCCGACGCCTTCTTCGCCCAGGTCGAGACGATCCTCGACCCGTCGCTCGTCGGAAAGCCGGTGATCGTGGGCGGCCCGTCGAACCGCGGGATCGTGACGAGCGCGACGTACGAGGCGCGTGCGATGGGGGTCTACACGACGATGCCGATCGCCCAGGCCCGGCGGCTCTGCCCCAAGGGGGTGTTCGTCGAGGCGCACTTCGAGGCGTACGGCCGGTTCTCGAAGCGGATGTTCGAGGTGTTCGAGTCGTTCACGCCGCAGGTCGAGGGGGGATCGCTCGACGAGGCGTACCTGGACTTCACAGGGTGCGAGCGGCTCCACGCGATCGAGGGGTGGGGGGCGATGGAGGAGGGGAGGCCGGGGCGGGTCGTCGAGCTCGCGGGGAGGCTTCGGGACGAGGTCCGTCGCCGGGCGGAGCTCCGCATCTCGATCGGCGCGGCGACGTCGAAGCTCGTGGCGAAGGTCGCGACGGACTTCGGGAAGCCGAACGGCGTCACGGTCGTCTTCCCGGGGCGCGAGGCGGCGTTCCTCTCGCCGATGCCGGTGGGGACGGTGCCGGGGATCGGGAAGAAGGCGGCGGCGATGCTGGAGCGGGCGGGGATCCTGCGCCTGGGGCAGCTTGCGGCGACTCCCGAGGACCGGCTCGTGCGGCTGTTCGGCACGGGCGCGGGGTGGCTGGCCCGCCGGGCGCGGGGGGAGGACGAGAGCCCCGTGGAGTCGGGAGGCCTTCCGAAGTCGACGGGGCGCTCGGTGACGTTCGAGCGCGACACGGATGACGTGGCGTGGGTGGAGCGGGTCCTCGCGGAGCTGACGGAGCGGGCGGCGAGGGCGGTGCGAGAGGACGGGCTCGTGGCGCGCACGGTGACGGTGAAGGTGAAGTACGCGGACTTCACGCTTTCGAGCGCGGCGGAGACGTTACCGGAGCCTTCGGACCTCGACGACCCGTTCTTCGAGGCGGGGAGGAGGCTGCTGAGGAAGGCCTGGAGGCGGCGCGTGAAGATCCGGCTCGTCGGCGTCACGCTCTCGGGTCTTGCGATCGCATCGGGGAGACAGCGGACGCTGTTCGGCGAGGACGACCGCGCGAAGCGCGCGAGCCTCTACGCGAAGATCGACCTGATCCGTGACAAGCACGGGGATGACGTCTTGCGTTCCGGGCGGACGTTCGGCCCCGAGGACGCGAAGCGTCCGAGGAGGAAGCGGTGAGCACGGCCGGCGCCGAGATCCGGATCCCAGATCCCAGATCCCAGCGAGATCCCAGATCCCAACTATGTCCATCCCGCCGTGTTGGGATCTGGGATCTCGCTGGGATCTGGGATCTTGGATCTGGATCTGGCGCATCCGCTCTGCTCCTGCTCCTTCTCGCCTCCTGCAGCAGCGGCCCTCCCAACGTCGAGTGGCTCGACCCGCCCGAGGCGCGCCCGCCCGTCCTCGAGCGCACCGCGTACGAGTTCGACGACAGCGGCACCCAGGACGGCGCCCCCGCGTGGCGGAACATCGCCTGGGAGGCCCGCGGCGAGGGTGCGCAGCTCCTCGTCCTCGCCTCCAGGGCCACCTGCGATCGTCCGCGGATCGACGACGTCCGCACCGCCGTCTTCTCCGTCGACGTGCGCTCCGACGCCCCCGAGGAGTCGGGGCTCGTCCTCCGGGAGATGGACAGCGGCCGCCCGATCGCCGTCCGCCGCACGCTTCGGGCCATGCTCGCCGAGGAGATTGCCGACTACCCCGAGGATGCCGTCGTCGAGCCGTGGGAGGAGCGCCCCGCGGGGTTCGACGCGTGGGGCCTCTCTCTGACGATCGAACGCCGCGAAGGGACGCGCCTCGCCTGGAGGCTGAGAAACGGCCGCGACGTCCCCGTCGACCTCGCGGTCGACCCGGACCCCGTCGCGGCGATCGACCGCGGCTGCCTTTCGCTCCACGTCGTCGGCCCCGACGGCCGCCTCCTCCCCCCGAGGCCGCGCGAGGGTCGCCTCGCCGCCCCCGTCGCCGAGACCCTGCCTCCAGGCGGGGAGAAGACCGGCGAGATCGACCTCTTCGAGGCGCGTGACCTGCCCGAGGATGGCGTCGTCCGCGTCGTCCTCGTGTACGCCTCGTACCCGTCCGTCGAGCGCATCACGAGCTACGTCGAGGGCGTGGCCTGGCCGCGCTCCTGGCCCGGCGCGCTCTCCTCGAACGAGCTGGCCTTCCGCGTCGTCCAGTAGGCCGGGGCGCGAGGCGCTCTTGCTGCTCCCCTAGGCCGAAACGGCCTCCAGTTCGTGCCCGCCCGCCTCCACCGCATTCCGAAAGGCGGCCTCGATGTCCTCGACCTGGAGATGGAGCTGGTACGGGTTGCCCGTGCTCTCGACGCCCCGCTCCCCGCTCTGACGAAGGCCCCTGATCTCACCGCTGCTCGTCGAGGAACCGATCCAGCAGCCGTCGGACGTTGTCCGGGTTGCGCTTGAGCGCGCCGTGCCCCTCCTCGGGGTCTTCAATCGCGTCGACGACGGTAGCGCCCTGTTCCTTCAGCCACTCTGCGGTTCGGCGCATGCCGGGGATGCCGTCTCGGTCGGGATTCTCGTCCCGCCCGCCGGCCGCTGTCACCCACCGCGTGCCCTCGAGCGGGCGATCGCCGTACTTCCCGTCGAGGATCGCGCGCGTCGGAGGGTAGTCCAGGCCGACACCGCCGGAGCTCGCCACGCAGAGGGAGAAGTAGTGCTTGCCGCGACCGGCGTCGAGAGCGGCCACCGCATAGGAATTGGCCGAGCCCCGGCTGAACCCGTGCAGCATGGCGCCGCCGGGCTGGACGCCGAGCCTCTCCAGGGCGAGGTCGACCTCGCGGTAGACCTGCTCGGGCGTGTAGTACGCCTTCGGCGTGTCTCCTTCCCCCAGCCACCACTGCACGCAGACCAGCCCGACTCCTCGTTCCTTCAAGTGCGGATGCCAGATGGCCAGGTCGTCTGTGGCGAATCCCTTTGTTCCATGGAGCGAGACGATCCACCGCTTCGGGTCCTTTGAGGCCTTCCAGACCACGAGGAAGCTCCGACCGTCGGACGTGGCATCCACGTCGGGGTGCAGCTTTGAGGCGGCGGCATAGAAGCGTCCACCCTTGGCCTTCTGATACAACGCCATGGCGGGACCCGTCAGCGACGGGTCCTCCGCCGAGAGCGGCAGCGCCAGCAGCAGGAACAGGGTGCAGCGGTGCATGGAGTGACCCACCAATCGCCTTCCGCGTCCAAGACGCATCCCGGGATCTCCTGTCAGGCAGGCAAACCCCAGAGGGCGCCAGGGGTTGCTGGCCCGCGAGCATTCAGTTTCGTGCACAGTCTCCCGTACCCCGCGCTCGCACGGGCCGCGGAGGTCACCCGCGACTGACCCTGGGTGCGTACGCCAGCCACGCGACCGCGCAGGCTGCCGCGGCGAGGAGGTCCGAGACGAGCATCGCCGTTCCCGTACCGACGGCGCCGTAGCGCGGGACGAGCAGGAGGTGAAGGACGATCGAGACGGTCGCCTTTCCGCCGAGGAGCGCCGTCCAGAACCAGGTCCGCCCCGAGGCGACGATCGCGTAGGTGAGCGCGCACGCGGGGAAGTAGGCCGCCACGCCGAGCGCGACGATCCTGAACACGTCCGCGCTCGCGGCGTACTCCGCGCCGTAGCAGACCCGGACGAGCGGCACGGCGAAGACGCTCCCGATCGTCGCCGCGGGGACGCCGAGCAGGAGCATTGTCCTGAGCGCCGTCCTCGCCGTGCGCCGGTAGCCCTCGACGTCAGAGGCGAACAGGGCGGCGAGCCGCGGGAGGAAGCTCATGGCGACGAGCTGCCCGAGCGTCATCACCTCGTTGACGGGCCTCCACGCCGCCTCGTAGATCCCCGTCTCGATGTCGCTGCGGAGGCGCATCAGGATGACCACGTCCGCGCGGAAGTAGACCCCGCTTGCGAGGATCATGAGCGCGAACGGGAGCGCGGCACGGAAAAGCGGCCGGAGGTCCGCCGCCGGCGGCCGCACCGGGCGAACAGGGCACGAGGCCCACGACGCGACGTAGAAGACGACGTGCGCGAGCGTGTAGCACGCGAGGAAGGAAACGACCGATCCGTCGAGGAGGATCGCGCCCAGGCAGAGCGCCGCGCGGACGACCGATGTGCCGCCGTCGATGGCCGCAACGCGGCCCATGCGCTCCTGCGCGACGAGGGCGGCGTTGTAGATCGACCCGAGCGACCAGAAAAGGAGCCCGATCGACGCGGCCGCGATCCCCTTCGTCGTCTCCGCGGGGTCTCTGAGCAGCCAGGAGGGGAGCACGATGAGCACGGGGCAGAAGACCGCGACGCGGGTCCACAGGGCGAGGGCGCGCCCGAGGAGGGCGGGGGCCTCCGCGGGCCTCGACGCGCACTCCCTCTGGAGCAGGAAGTGGAGCCCGAGCGTCGCGAGGGCCTCGAAGAAGACGACGTACGCCATCGCGTACGCATACGCCCCGAGGGGCCCCTTCCCGAGGTGCCGCGCGACCTGGAAGGTGACGACGACCCAGACGGCCTTGGCCAGGACGCGTCCCGCGACCAGGCTGGCGGCGTTCCGTGCGATGTCGCCCACGCGAACTCTCAAGTCTCAATGAGCAATTCTCAAGGAAGCTCCAAGTATCAGGTCGCAAGTCCGAATCCAAGGTTCAAGTGATCCTTGCGACCTGGTCCTTGGACCTTCCTTGAGAGTTGCTCATTGAGTCTTGGGACTTCGGGCCTGGTCATCGCCTACTCGACGCGTCCCGCCCCGCGCTTTACGAGGATTGGACACGGCGCATGCCGTAGCACCTTCTCCGCGACCGACCCGAACGCCCACCGCGCGCTCCCCGAGCTGCCGTGCGCGGTCATCGCGACGAGGTCCACCTCCTCCGCCTCCGCCGCGTCGAGGATCGCGATTGCGGCGCTCTCCGTGCGCATCTCCACGCGCGCACGGAGACCCTGCGCTTCCAGCTCCTTGCGGTGGCGGTTGAGGCTCGCGATCGCCTCCTCCTCCACGGCCGTGGTGGCCTCCGCGGGCGGGGCCGCGTGGAAGAGGACGACCTCGGACTCGTAGAGCCTCGCGATCGTCGACACGAGCGGGAGGACCGTCGCGCCGATCTCCGACCCGTCGATCGGCGCCAGG